>CAJTKB010000001.1 GCA_910576925.1 uncultured Bacilli bacterium
TTTTTGTTGCATTTACTTCTTCAAAGTTGCATTTACTTTTACATTTGAGCTTTTTGTATATTTTTCCTCTTTCTGTTACATTTAATATTATTTCTTTTCCTGTTTCTATATTTTTAAATGTTAAGCTTACATTATTTTCAATCATAAAATTCTTTAAGTATTGATAATTTGGAATCTCAATCGTAAAATCTTGTTCTGAAAGTATGGCGTTTTCTCCTGAAATTTTTAATGATTCTAAATATGATTTTTGTTTTTCTGTTGATGCCCCTAGAAATTCAGAATTTGATATATAGTTTATTATTTGTGTTGAAGCATATCCTGTTTCTGTATTTTTTAAGCGCTTAATTATTTGCTTTTGTACTTCATTATCATAGTATTGTGCTATATGAATAAATCTATAGTTAGCTTTCATCTTCTCTAAATCCTGTGTTTGATATAATAATTTTAGTATTTCTTCTTTGTTTAAATTTCTTTCTATGTCTTTAAATATTGTATAGAAAGATTCTTTTTCAAAATAAGCACTACGTATTTGTAGTTGATTTATTTTCTCTTCATCCAATTCTTTTTCTTCTAGTTCATAACTTAAGTACTTTATATATTTTTCGTATATTTTATTAGGACCATTTAAGATAGCAAATTTTTGTTTTATTATTATTTCTAATGCATCAAATTTTGCTTTTAATACTTCTTTTGAATCATTTGTACATATAAAGTCTAGTGTTGCTGAAATGCAATCACCCATTAAATAAGATAGAAATCCAAGTTTTTCATTGTTACCAACTAAAAATTTCATTATATCATAGTATCTAATAGGGTTATTCGTTCCTACCTGTCCTAATTTTTTTAATATTTCTGTTTGTAATGATATAGTTGATATTGCTAAGAATACTTCTTCTGTTAATATTTCTTCTGTATAAGGCAGGCACTCGCTTGGAGTATTTGATAGCGCTTGTACTAATTCGTCTCCCCTATCTTCATATATTTTTTCTATCATTTCACTATTTTCATACTCGAATAATAATCTTGACAAGAAATAAAATATGCTAGAAGATAAATTCTCTAATATATTTATTTTTCTGTCATCTACATATATTACACTATCACAAGATAATGCTGTTAATGCTAGTTTTACTTGTCCTTTATTCATTACACTTGAGTTCTTTATAAGAAGGTTTAGTATTCTTATAAAATCTTCCGAAGTAAGACTATTTATTTTTTCTATATCTTCTTTTTCTGAAAATATCAAATGTGACATAATATGCTTTTTTTTATCTTGTGCTTCTTCCTCCACTTTATATGATGCAATATCCTTTAGTCTTAATGGGGATAACTTATATATTGAATTAAGTGTTAAATCGTTTGAATTTTTTAATAGGTTTTGCCATTCTTCTATATTACTAGTAAATACGTTTATGTAGTCAATTATTTCACTTTTTTTAGATTCTAATTTTATTTTACAGCAATATATATAGTTTCCTACTAAGTGATTGTATAATTCTTGATAATAGAAATTTATTTCTTTTGATAAGTTGAGTGCTATATAAAGTTTTGTTAAATCTGGTAAGTTTTTAATATTTTCATTGCTATATAATACTATCTCTAATTGACTTTCTATTATTTTATATATTTCCCATGATGCTATTCCCTTTGTTCTATATTCTTTTGTTTCTTTGTCATCTGTATACTTTAATGGACTTAAAATATATTCTTTTTGTTCATTTGTCATTTTATTTAATTTTCTAATAATTTTTTTAGAGTCCATACTATATAATACCTCAAGTTCTTCTTCTCTAAAATCTAACTTATTTTTATTATCTTCTATAAATTTTTTTATTATACAATTTTTTATCTTACTTTTTAATTTCATTTTTTCTCCTTTTTTTATCTTGTTTTTTAATTCCATTTTTACTACTTATATGTTTTTTTAAGAATTTTTCAAGATTTATTTTATTATACTATATTCTAAGTTTTTGTAAATAACATTTTCTAAGAAGAGGCCTTCTGGAGGAGCGGTTAGACCATTTTCTTTTCTAGATTTACTTTCTAGTATTTTTTCTACATCAAGGGAAGTTTTTTTATTTTCTCCTACTCTTATTAGCAAGCCTACCATATTTCTTACTTGATAACGCATAAATCCATCTCCAGTAAAAGTTATAATATATTTATTTTTATCTGATTTATCTTTTTTTATATAAGCTTTTTCTATTGTTCTTATGCAATTGTCTTTAATACTATTCTCTGTTACAAATGCTCTAAAATCATGAGTACCAATTAAATATTTTATAGCTTTTTTCATGGCTTTTATATTTAATTTATAATTATATTGAAAAACATAATTTCTTTCTGTTGGATTATATTCTCCTAAATTTATATAATATTTATATGTCTTGTTATGAACATTATATCTTGCATGAAAATTATCTTTTACGTGATATGCTTCTATTATATATATATCATCTGGTAAATTACTGTTTAATGCTCTTTTTAATTTGTGTGGAGTTATTTCCACATCTATATTTAAATGAGCATATTGACATCTAGCGTGCACACCTTTATCAGTTCTACCAGTTGAAGTTATTCCTACTTTTTTATTATTATTAATTTTAGTTGCAGCATTTTCTAGACATTCTTGTATTGTATTTAGGTTAGGTTGTCTTTGAAATCCTGCATAATTTGTTCCATCATATGAAAACTTTATTAAAAACCTCATATTATATCCTCTTTCTTTATATATAAAATTTCCACAATTATTGTGGAAAACTTTAAATGTGTTTATAAATGTCTTTTATTAAATCCCTTAAGTCTCTATGATAATCTATATGAATATCTTTATTTTTTTTAATTTTATATGCTAATGTTATTATATCTGGTAGTTCAATATCATTTTCTAACAATAGATCCACATATTCATATACCTCTTTTGTTAACCCCTGCTTTATTAGTTGATAATCTTTTAATATTATAATATTTTTAGTATATTTATATAATAAATCACTATTATTTGATGCTATAACTATTGTTATTTTATACTTTTCATTTAATTGAGTTAATAAACGGTAAATTCTATTTCTATTATTAATATCTAAATTAATATAAGGATCTTCTATTAATATTACTTTTGGATTAGTAATAAGAGCTATTGCTATTTTAAATTTTTGCATTTCACTAGTTGAAAGAGTTGTAATTATTCTTGTTAAATAATCTTCTTTTAGATCTACTATTTTTAAAGAATCAATTATTTTTTTTCTGGGGTTTTTAATATTTAATTTATTATAATATATCATATATGTCATATACTCTTCTATTGTTTTCTTATTATAATTATTTATAAAAATACTTGGTATATAACTTATTTGTTTAGTTAATTGTTGTATATTTTTAGGAACTAATTTTTCTTTATTATAACTAATAGTTCCTTTGTTTTCCAAATTTCCCTTTAATATTTTTAAGAGTTCTTTACTACCTTCACCTGTAATACCCGTTATTCCGTCTTCTACTATTTTGATATTTATCTTTTTTAGTTTTTCATATGTAACATTAGTTAGCTTTATTTCCATAAGGTATCTACCATCCTATCCATATCTAAAATAATATCATTTAGTAGGTTATAATCGTTTAATTTAACAGATAGATCAATCATTAGAGGAATCTCTAATCCTATTCTATTTAATTTATTATCTTGTTTCAATATATCTAGGGTTTTACCCTCCATTTCTATTTTTCCTTTATTTAGTATATATATATAATCTGTATCTATTACATCTTCTAATGAATCTGTAGACATTATAATAGTTATTTTTTCTTCTTTGTTTAATTTTTTTAGTATTGTTAATATTTCTTTTCTTTCTTTTTTTGTTATATCAGTACATATATTATCCATTAAAAGCAAATTTATATTAGAAAGAAGTGTAGATCCTAATAATAATTTTATATAATTTAACTTACTTAACTCATTAGGATTATCTGTTAGTATATTTTCAATATGTAGTAAATTTAATACTCTTTGATACTCTTTTATTTTATTGCTCTGTTCTAGTGGCAAATTCTCTAGTATATTAAAAAGTTCATCTTCAACTGTTGGATTTTCAAATTTCTGTACTTCATCTGGTATGATTATTCCAACTTCTTTAAATAATTCATTTTTATTGATTTCTTCTATTTTTTTTCCGTTATACATTATTTTATCTGTAGTATCTATTAAAGTTGACATTATTTTTATAAGAGTTGTTTTTCCTGATGTATTAGTACCTGATATTGCTACGAAACTTTCTTTTGGAATTTTTATGTTTATATTTTCTAAAATATCATTATATTTTAAATTTTTTATTTCTATTAAGTTATCTACCTTTTTCATTTTGTCACCTACTTGTAGTAATTGTTATGTTAGTTTTTTCTTTTGAATACGATAAGTTATTTTTAATAAGATCTTATCAGGTATAAACCTTTCAAAAAATTTTGCTAACTTCATTTTAAATCCTGGTATAATTAGCAAATGTTTTTTTAGAGTTTTTTCTATTGCATACTCAGCAACATAACTTGCTTTTAATGGTTTCACACTAAATTTTACATTAGCTACATTATTGAAATTAGTATCTACTGGTCCTGGCATAAGACAAGATATCGATACTTTACTCTTTCTCTTTTTTAGCTCATACCATATTGCTAAAGTTAAACTATAAACATAGGACTTTGTGGCATAATAAGAAGCCATTAAGGGACCTCCTGGTAAGAAGGCAGCTGAAGATGATACGTTTAGAATATATCCTTTATCCTTTTTTATCATATCTTTTAAAAACATTTTAGTTAAGATGTGAAGCGCTTTTATATTAGTGTTAATCATTTCTATTTCATCTGATAGTTCAATATTAGTGAAAAAATTACACTTACCAAATCCAGCATTATTTATTAGAAAATCAATATCTTCATTCTTAGTTAAAATATATAACTCTTTTACTTTCTGTTCATCACTTAAATCCATTGCTATAATGGTAGTCTTAGTTCTTAATTTTTGCTGTATTTCTTGAAGTTTTTCTTTGTTACGGGCTACTAAAATAAGCTCATATTTTTTCTTTGCTAAGTATTTTGCTATTTCTAAGCCTATTCCACTTGATGCTCCTGTTATTAATGCTTTCACTACTGTCACCTCTTAAGTTTATTATATATTACTTTATAGTAAATTGAAAGATTGTTTTTATTACTAATTATTAACTTTTCTAGATTTTTGATATCAAATCAAATTAAATATAAAAAAAAGAAGCTATATATTATTCAGCTTCTTTGCTTTCTTCTTTTTTTGTTGTCTTTTTTTCAGTATTTTCTGATGTTTCTTCTTCAACTAATTTTAGGATAACCATTAGACTATCATCCCCACGACGCTCTGTAAGTTTTAAAATTCTTGTATAACCACCATTACGGTTTTCATAGCGTTTTGCTAAATCATTGAATATCTTATCAACAACTTCTTTATCATTATGTAAAAATGCTAAGGCTTTTCTTCTAGATACTAAGTCACCCTTTTTTCCATAGGTAATCATTTTCTCTACAAATTTACGAGTTTCTTTAGCACGAGTTTCTGTAGTTGTGATTTTCTCATTCATAATAGTTTGTTTAGTTAAAGTTGCAAGCATACTTCTTCTATGCTTATTATCGCGTCCTAACTTTCTATATGCCATAGTATTGTCCTCCTTCTATTAATCTTCTTCTTGTAATGTTAAACCCATTTCTTTAATTTTATCTAACACTTCTTTTAAAGATTTTTTACCTAAGTTACGTATTTTCATCATATCAGATTCAGTTCTATTTACTAAATCTTGTAAAGTGTGAATTCCTGCTCTTTTCAAGCAATTATATGCACGTACTGAGAAATCTAAATCTTCAATAGATGTTTCTAATGCTTTTGTTTTAGGGTCCTCTGTTTTTTCTATCATCATACCACTTACATCAGCTATAGATGATAGGTCTGTAAGGATACCAAAATGTTCTATTAAGATACGTGATGCTAAGGCTACTCCTTCTTCTGGTTTTATTGAACCGTTTGTCCATACTTCTAAAATTAATTTATCATAACTTTCATCTTGTCCAACACGTGCAGGTTCTACCTCATATGAAACTCTTTCTATTGGAGAATATGATGAATCCATTACAATAACTCCAGCTGCTTTATTTTCAATTAATTTTTTATTTATTTCACTATCAACATAGCCACGACCATTTGATACAGTCATTTCCATATTTAGTGTAGCACCTTTGCTTAGAGTAGCAATAACTTTATCTTTATTTATTACTTCTATTTCAGAATCACATTCTATGTCTCCTGCTGTTACTTCGCCTTCTTTATTAGCATTTAGTCTTATAGTTTTAGGACCATTTGAATGATTTTTAAGTACTAATCCTTTTAAGTTTAGAATTATTGTAGCAACATCCTCATATACACCATCTATTGTTTGGAATTCGTGTAATACTCCGTCAATTTTCACACTTGTAATAGCACTTCCTGGAAGAGATGATAACATTACTCTTCTTAAAGCATTACCTATTGTAGTACCAAAGCCTCTTTCTAACGGTTCTAATTCAAATTTTCCGTAAAAATTACTTTCAACTGAATCTGTAATTTTATATATTGGTTTTTCAAATTGTAACATGAAACTAACCTCCCTTTATATATTTGATTTACAATTAACCACGTGGACGTTTTGGTGGACGACATCCATTGTGTGGTATTGGTGTAACATCATTAATTGCAGTGATTTCTAATCCTGCTGTTTGAAGTGAACGAATAGCTGTTTCACGTCCTGGTCCTAAACCTTTTACATACACTTCTACTTTACGCATTCCCATATCAAATGCTACTTTACCAGCTTGTTCAGCAGCGATACCAGCAGCATATGGTGTTGACTTTTTGCTTCCCTTAAATCCTAGAGCACCACTTGATGCCCAACTAATAGTATTTCCTTCTTTATCAGTTATTGTAGTTATTGTATTATTGAAGGTTGAATGAATATGTACTACACCTTCAGGTACATTCTTTTTAACTTTTTTCTTTCTAGTTTTATAAGCCATGGTTTAACCTCCTTTTCCTATTAAACTTTCTTCTTATTAGCAACAACTTTACCCTTACCTTTACGAGTACGAGCATTTCTGTTAGTTCTTTGTCCTCTAACTGGAAGTCCTTTTTTATGTCTTGTTCCTTCATATGAATTTATTTCCATCTTAGTTTTTATATTCATATTGATTTCACGACGTAAGTCACCTTCAGTTAAATGTTTATTTATTTCATCACGAATTTTTATTAATTCTTCTTGAGTTAATTCTCCTGCTTTTTTAGTTGCTTCAATACCTGCATCTTGACATATCTTCTTTGCTAAACTTCTTCCAATTCCATAAATATAAGTTAAAGATATAACTATATGTTTATCATTTGGAATATCTACACCTTTAATACGTGCCATTTAATTCACCTCCTATTAACCTTGTCTTTGATTATGTTTAGGGTTCTTTTTACAAACAATCCTAACTATACCTTTACGTCTTACTATTTTACAATCAGCGCAAATTTGTTTTACTGATGGTTTTACTTTCATTTTTTTCCCTCCTACTATTTACGATAGGTAATACGCCCATGTGTTAAATCATAAGCCGATAATTCTATCGTTACGGTATCACCTGGTAAGATACGAATATAGTGCATTCGCATTTTACCAGAAACATGAGCTTCTACAATATGTCCGTTATCAAGTTGAACTTTAAATTTCCCACTTGGGATTATTTCGATAACTTTACCTTCTACTTCAATTTTTTCTTCTTTTGCCATCTTTTCACTCTCCTGTTAATATTTCGTATCCATCTTGAGTAACAACAACTGTATGTTCATAGTGAGCAGATGGACTATGATCTTCTGTTACAATTGTCCAGTTATTATCTTCTATCATAATTTCTGGACTACCAAGTGTTAGCATTGGTTCTATTGCTAAAACCATACCTACTTTTAGTTTAGGACCTGTTCCAGGTTTTCCATAGTTTGGAACTTCTGGATCTTCATGAACATCTGTTCCAACACCATGTCCACATAGTTCTTGAACAACTCCTAAATTATAACTTTTAGCATATGTTTCTATAGCGTGTCCTATATCACCAATATGAGCTCCTGGCTTAATTTGCTCTAGACCGATGAATAAGGATTTTTCAGTATATTCCATTAGGTGCTTTAATTCTTTTGCAATATCTCCTACTTGATATGTCCAAGCTGAATCTCCATGATAGCCTTTATAACATGCTCCAATATCAAGAGTAACTATATCGCCATTTTTTAGTTTTCTTTCACTTGGAAAACCGTGAACTACTTCATCATTTACACTAATACATAATGCAGTTGGAAATCCTTCATATCCTTTAAATGATGGAGTAGCACCTTGACTTAATATATATTTTTCAGCTAAACTATCAAGCTCTTTTGTAGTTATTCCTTCTTTTATAAACGGTTTAATGTACTGATGAGTTTTATAAACAATATTACCAGCCTTTTTTAATAGGGCAATTTCTCTTTCACTTTTGATCGTTATCATCTTAATTACCTTTCTTATTTATAATATCATCTATTTGTGTTGCAACTTCTTCAACTGATTTATTTCCATCTATATGATATGTAACGTTTTGATGTTCATAATATTTTAAAACAGTTGCTGTTTTTTCTAAATAGTTTTGATATCTTGTTCTAAAGGATTCTAAATTATCATCTTTTCTTTGATAAAGTTTTCCGCCACATATATCACAAATTGATTCAATATGTGGAGTCGTACTTTCTTCGTTTATATTATATACTGCATTACAACCTTCACAAACTCTTCGTCCTGTTATTCTTTTCTCTAATGTTTTTTTATCAATATCTAGAACAAAGACATATCCAAGTTTTAAATTTACTCTTTCTAATATTTTGTTATATTCAACTGCCTGCTCATAATTTCGTGGAAACCCATCAATTATAAACCCATTTTTACAGTCATCAAGCGATAGACGATTTTCAATTAATTTGTAAGTGATTTCGTCTTTTACTAGATCTCCGCTAGCCATAGTTTCATATATATAATTTCCTATTTCTGTATCTTCTCTAGCTATTTCTCTTAATATATCACCCGTAGATATATGTGGAATATGATATTTATTGGCAATCATCTCCGCTTGTGTTCCCTTGCCCGCTGCTGGAGGGGCTATAAACATAATACTTTTCATATTATCTTCTGGTATACCCTTTTTTATAGTTTCTTGCTACTAAGCTACCTTCTAATTGTTTATATGTTTCAAGAGCAACTCCAACTACTATAAGTAACCCTGTTCCACCAATAGAAACACTAGTTGGTAAATCTGTTACTTTAGAGAATATAATTGGAAGTCCTGCAATGACTACTAAAAAAAGGGCTCCTAGCACTGTTATTCTTGATAGAATTTTACTAAGATATTTTTCAGTATCTTTTCCAGGTCTTATTCCTGGGATATATCCACCACTTTCTTGTAAATTCTTTGCAAATTCATCTGGTTTCATTTGAATAAATGTATAAAAGTAAGAGAATAGAAAAATAAATGCTACATATATAATAAAACCTACTGGAGTTGAATAATTAAGATATTTTTGTACGAATAATGTAAATCCTTCTTTATTAATAACTGCCGATAAGATACTTGGTATACTAAGTAAACTTGAAGCAAATATTACTGGAATTACATTGGCTGTATTAATCTTTATTGGCATATATGATGTATTATCTTTGTATGTAGATGATGATTTATTTGCATATTGTATTGGTACTCTTCTTTCTGATTCTTGAATAAATATTACTCCAATCAATATTGCTAAATATACTACAACAAATAATATAAATTTAACTATTCCAAATGTAGTTTCTTGAACATTCCCAAAGGTTACTAAACTTTGGAAAGCTGTTATAAACATATCTGGTAAGGTTGCTAAAATACCTGCCATAATAATTAGACTAATACCATTACCTATTCCTTTTTCACTTATCTGATCACCAAGCCATAATAAGAATGCAGTTCCAGCTGTTAGTACAGTTGATATATATAGATATTCAAATGGAGTTCCACTTTTTCCATAAAAGGCAAAAGCAAAAGCGTATCCTTCAATAAATGCTAGAGCGATTCCTACATATCTTGTTATTCTATTTAATTTCTGTCTTCCTGTATGTCCTTGTTTTGCAAGGTCTGATAGATATGGAATAATTTCCATCTCTGCTAGTTGCATAAAAATTGAAGCTGTAATATAAGGCGTAACCCCTAAAGCAAATATTGAAAACTTCTTAAATGCTCCTCCACCCATAGAGTTTAAAAGTTCAAGAAAACCTAAATTACTAGTAACGTTTTCTGTTCCTGGTACTCTTATCGAGCAGCCTAATATAAAGATTGTAAGTATAGCCATAGTAAATAGTATACGTCCTCTTAAATCTTTATTCGCTGGAGCAAATAGTTGCTTCATGGTCTTTGACATATTAGATCACCTCGGCTTTGCTTCCTGATTCATTTATGCTTTCTAAAGCAGACTTTGAAAACTTATTAGCTTGAATAGTTAATTTCTTTTCTAATTTGCCATTACCTAATACTTTAATACCAGATAACTGATTCTTTATTATACCAGTTTCTCTTAGTAATGCAGGAGTTACTACAGTTCCTTCTTCAAAACGATTTAGTTCACCAACATTTATTGTAGCATAAACTGTTTTAAATCTTGCATTTTTGAAACCTCTTTTTGGAATACGGCGATATAGTGGCAATTGTCCACCTTCAAATACGGCACTTACTCCGCCTCCACTACGAGCATTTTGTCCTTTTTGCCCTTTTCCTGATGTTTTTCCTAATCCACTACCAGAACCACGTCCAACACGTTTTTTAGAATGAGTAGCTCCGATATTTTTTTCTAATTCATGTAATTTCATTATCCTAATATCTCCTCTACTGTTTTTCCACGAAGTTTTGCTACTTCTTCTGGTGTTTTTATTGATTTAAGTGCATTAATAGCAGCTTGTGCCATATTTAATTTTGTTCTTGCTCCTAATGATTTTGATACAATATCACGAATTCCTGCTAATTCTAGGACAGCACGAACTGATCCACCAGCAATAATTCCAGTACCAGCTTTTGCAGGTTTTACTATTACTCTTGCAGCTCCACTTACACCTATTGCTTCGTGTGCAACTGTACGTCCATCAATTAGAGGTATTTGTATGATATTTTTATTAGCAGCTTGAATAGCTTTTTTTATTGCATCAGGTACTTCAGCAGCTTTACCTATACCTAAACCAACTTTTCCTTTTTTATTTCCAACAACAACGATAGCTGAAAATCTTCTTTGACGTCCACCTTTGTTAACTTTAACAACACTTTTTACGTCAATTACTAATTCTTCAAACTCTTTGTTTTTGGGTTCTATGTTTTTCTTTTGCATACATACCCTCCTTAGAACTCTAATCCATTTTCACGTGCAGCTTCAGCTAAAGCTTTTACACGTCCATGATAAAGATATCCACCTCTATCAAATACTACTTTTGTAATGTTAGCTTTTTTTGCATTTTCAGCAATTAACTTTCCAACACTTTTTGCTGCTTCTATATTACTACCATTAGTAAGTTTTAAACTTTTATCTAATGAGGAAGCAGATACTAGAGTAGTTTTTGTTTCATCATCAATGATTTGTGCATATATTCCTGTATTGGAACGAAATACACATAATCTTGGTATACTACTTGTACCACTGATATTTTTACGTATACGTTCATGACGTGTTACTCTCATACTATTACGAGATTCTTTTTTTATCATAATAAACTCCTTCCCTACTATTTAGCAGCTTTCTTTCCTTCTTTACGACGAACATGTTCATCTTTATAACGAATACCTTTTCCTTTATAAGGCTCTGGCATTCTTACTTTACGGATATTAGCAGCAAATTCTCCAACTTTTATCTTATCAATTCCTTTAACAGTTATTTCTGTATTACTAGAACTTTCTACTGTTAGACCCTCAGGTACTTCCATCTCTACTGGATGAGAATATCCTGCATTAATTGTAAGCTTTTTACCTTGAACATTGAAACGATAACCTACACCAATAATTTCAAGTGCTTTTTGGAATCCTTCTGTTACACCTTTAATCATATTTGTAATTAAGGCATTCATTGTTCCGTGGTTAGCTTTGTAGATATCACTTTTACGCTCTAAAATAATTTGATTATTTTCTTGCTTAATTGTAATACCCTCTAATAATTTCTCTTGTAATGTTCCCTTTGGACCTTTTACAACAACATAACCATTTTCTTCTGTTACTGTAACACTTTCTGGAACATTTATGATACGATTTCCAATACGGCTCATTTTGACACCTCCTTATATTTTAATTATTACCAAATATAAGCTAGAACTTCTCCACCTATATTTTCTTTGCGAGCTTCTTTATCTGTCATAATTCCACGTGATGTTGAAATAATTGCTATACCTAAACCATTCAACACTTTAGGAATTTCATTATTTTTAGCATAAACGCGAAGTCCTGGTTTGGAAATTCTTTTTAATCCAGTGATTACTCTTTCCTTGTTTTCTGCATACTTAAGTGAAACACTAAGAGTTCTACCTTCTACTTTATATTCATTTATAAATCCTTCTTCTTTTAAGATTCTTGCTATTTCATTCTTAATTTTAGAAGTTGGGATTTCAACGGTTTCATAACGCATTTGATTTGCATTACGAATACGTGTTAACATATCTGCAATTGTATCTGTTACTACTGCCATAATTAATCCTCCTTTCCAATTACCAGCTTGATTTCTTTACACCTGGTATTTGTCCTTTATAAGCTAATTCGCGAAAACATATACGACATATTCCAAATTTGCTCATTACAGCGTGTGGTCTACCACAACGTGCACAACGAGTATATTCACGTACCTTGTATTTTGGCTTTCTACTCGCTTTTACAATCATACTTTTTTTTGCCATTTTTCACCCTCCAATTACTTTCTAAAAGGAATTCCTAATTCATTTAATAAATCAAATGCTTCTTCATTTGTTTTTGCTGTTGTTACAAAAACTATATCCATACCACGAACTTTAACAACATCATCGAAGTTAATTTCTGGAAAAATTAATTGTTCTTTGATTCCCATTGTGTAATTACCACGTCCATCAAAAGCTTTTGGACTTACTCCACGGAAATCTCTAACGACTGGTAATGCAATTGATATTAGTTTATCCATAAAGTTATACATATTTTCACCACGTAATGTTACTTTACAACCAATTGCCTGACCTTCTCTAACTTTAAATCCAGCAATTGATTTTTTTGCTTTTGTAATTACTGGTTTTTGACCTGTAATTAGTGCTAAATCATTTGCTGCAGCTTCCATCAATTTTGAGTTTGTTGTAGCATCTCCTACACCCATATTAACAACAATTTTTTCTAGTTTTGGTACTTCCATTATTGATTTATAATTATATTTATTTTTTAAATTTGGAACAACTTCATTTAAGTATTTTTCTTTTAGGCGGTTCATATTTTACCCTCCTTCCAATTAATCAAGCTTTTCGTTTGATTTTTTTGCAATTCTTATTTTTTTACCATTTTTATCAGTTGTATGTCCTATTCTAGTTCTTTTATTAGTCTTTGGATCAATTATCATAACATTTGAAGCATTTATTGGAGCCTCTTGTTCTATAATACCTCCTTGATTCATTCCAGTAGGCTTTTGATGTTTTTTTACTATGTTTACTCCTTCAACAATTACTTTGTTATTTGCTCTATCTGTTTTGATTATTTTTCCTTCTTTTCCTTTATTAGAACCAGCGATAACAACAACTTTATCATTTTCTTTAAGTTTAAAGCTCATATTATCCTCCTTTATAGTACCTCATTTGCTAAAGATACAATTCTCATATAATCCTTATCACGAAGTTCTCTTGCTACTGGTCCAAAAATACGAGTTCCTATTGGACTCTTGTCATCTTTAATAATGACACATGCATTATCGTCAAATTTAATGTAGCTTCCATCAGAACGACGAACACCTTGTTTAGATCTTACGATAACTGCTTTTACAACTTTTCCTGCTGGGATATTTGAATTTGGAATTGCGCTTTTTACAGTTCCAACAACAACATCGCCAATATTTCCAGTTTTGACTTTACTTCCTCCAAGTACACGAATTACTAATAATTCTTTTGCTCCAGAGTTGTCTGCCACTTTCAATCTACTTTCTTGTTGTAACATATTTTTTCCTCCTTCACTTTAGTTATATAATAACTGCTTCTTTTACAATTTCTTTTAAATAGAAATGTTTAGTTTTAGATATTGGTCTTGTTGAGACTATTCTAACAGTATCTCCAACTTTTGCCTTATTTGTTTCATCATGTACTGCGTATTTTTTTGAATGTTTTACTCTTTTATGATATAAAGAATGAGTCTTGTAAGTTTCAACTAATACTGTAATTGTTTTGTTGTTTTTTGCGCTTACAACTTTTCCGACTAGTTCCTTTTGTATGGCTTTTTCCATTTTATGCGGCCTCCTTCTCTACATTCTCTCGTTCTTTAAGAACTGTTTTCATTCTTGCAACGGTGTGTCTAAGTTCTCTAAGTCTTGAAGGTTTTTCTATACTACCTGTTGCTTGTTGAAAACGTAAGTTAAATATCTCTTCTTTTGTTTCCTTTATTTTTGCTTGTATTTCTTCTGTTGATAATTCTCTAATTTCCTTAACCTTCATTTTACTCACCACCATTTTCTTTCTTTACGAATTTTGTTTTTATTGGTAATTTGTGGCTTGCAAGGCGTAGAGCTTCACGTGCTACTTCTTCAGTTACCCCAGCAATTTCAAACATAATTTTACCTTCTTTAACTACAGCAACCCATCCTTCTACATTACCTTTACCTTTTCCTTGACGAGTCCCTATTGGTTTTTTAGTAAGTGGCATATGTGGAAAAATATTTATCCATACCTTTCCTCCACGTTTCATATAACGTGTCATAGCAATACGTGCAGCTTCTATTTGATTTGCAGTAATCCAAGCTCCTTCTTTAGCTTGTAGTCCGTATTCTCCGAAACTTAATGATGTGTTTCCACGAGAATGTCCTTCGTGAGGTAATCTATGAACACGACGATATTTTGTTCTTGATGGTATTAACATAATTATTTACCTCCCTCGTGATTATTTACATTTCTCTTACTTGCTAAAATTTCACCTTTATATATCCATACTTTTACACCAATTTTTCCAAATGTTGTATCAGCTTCACTTGTTGCATAGTCAACATCTGCTCTTAATGTATGTAGAGGAATAGTCCCTTCAGTGTAACCTTCTGGACGAGCCATATCTGCTCCACCAAGTCTACCTGAAACTTTAGTTTTTATTCCTTTAGCTCCTGCTTTCATTGCATTTCTTATAGCACGTTTTTGAGCCATACGGAATGATGCTCTATTAGTTATTTGATTTGCTATAGAATCTGCTACTAATTGTGCATTTAAATCAGCTTTCTTTATATCAACAATAGAAATTTGAACATTTTCACCTGTTAAGTTTGAAAGCTTTTTCTTTAATTTTTCTATTTCTTCTCCACCTTTTCCTATTAATACACCAGGCTTAGAAGTGTGAACTGTTACTTCGCATTTTTTAGAAGTTCTTTCAATTTCAAGTTTGGCAATACCAGCATTTTTTAGATTTTTATCAAAATACTCACGAATTTTAATATCTTGAATTAAACTTTTGGAAAAATCTTTTTTGTCTGCATACCATTTAGCTTCCCAATCTTTATTAATGCCAAGCCTAAGTCCATTAGGATTAACTTTTTGTCCCATAGCTTTTTCCTCCTATCTTTATTTTGTAGCCACTACTATTGTTATGTGACTAGTTCTTCTATCTTTATGTCCAATGTGAGAACGTGAGTCAAAAAAATGACGTTTCATAACTGGACCAGCATCTACTCTTGCTTCTTTAACATATAATGTTTCTATATCAGCTCCATTATTATTTACAGCATTTGCAATTGCAGAGTCTAAAACTTTTTTAATAAGTCGTGCTGACTTTTTATTTATATTATTTAATATGGTTTCTGCATCATCTACTTTTTTGCCTCTTATTAAATCAATTGTTATTCTTGTTCTAATAGGTGAGGTACGAAGTGATTTAGCTACCGCTCTTGCTTCCATATATTTCCCTCCTAGTCATTAATTCTATTTTTTCTTATCTTGTCCATGTCCACCAAATTTACGAGTTAATGCAAATTCACCTAATTTATGTCCAACCATATCTTCAGTTACATAAACGGGAATAAACTCTCTACCGTTGTGAACCGCAAATGTATGTCCTATAAAATCAGGATAAATAGTGGAACGGCGTGACCATGTCTTAATGACTTCTTTTTTTCCAGATTCATTTAACTTTTGAACTTTTTTTAGTAACCTTTTAAATACATAAGGTCCTTTTTTTAAACTTCTAGCCATTTTTAATCATCCTTTCCTATTTACTATTACGACGACGCATTATTAACTTATCAGATTGTTTTTTCTTACGTGTCTTATAACCAAGTGCTGGTTTACCCCAAGGTGTAACTGGTGCTTTACGTCCAACTGGTGCACGTCCTTCACCACCACCATGTGGATGGTCATTAGGGTTCATAACAGAACCACGAACTGTTGGACGAATACCCATATGACGTTTACGTCCTGCTTTTCCTAATTTTACAAGAGATGAGTCTTCGTTTCCAACTTCACCTATTGTTGCCATACAAGTTCCTAAGACTTTTCTTTGTTCTCCACTAGATAAACGTAGCATTACATATTTATTTTCACGTCCTAGTATCTGAGCAGAACTACCTGCTGAACGAGCTAATTCTCCTCCCTTTCCTGGACGAAGTTCTATATTGTGGACTAATGTTCCTACTGGAATGCTTGTAAGTGGTAATGCATTTCCAACTTTGATATCTGCATTCTCACCAGATATTATTTTACTTCCTACTTCTAAGCCTTTTGGAGCGATTATATATCTTTTTTCTCCATCAACATAAGTAATTAGAGCAATATTAGCTGTTCTATTTGGGTCGTATTCGATGCTTGATACTGTACCAGGTATGTTAAATTTATTTCTTTTAAAATCAATGATACGATATTTTCTTTTTACTCCTCCACCTTGATGGCGAACAGTTATTTTTCCTTGATTATTACGTCCGCTCTTCTTTGATAATGTTTTTGTCAAACTTTTTTCTGGAGTAGTTTTTGTGATTTCTTCATTAATTAATGTGCTCATTTTTCTACGACCTGGTGTAGTAGGTTTATAATTTCTTATTGCCATAATTTATTTCTCCTTTCTAACCAAGTTCTATTGTTTGGCCTTCTACTAATGTAACTATTGCCTTTTTAGAGCGATTAGTTAAACCAGTGTAACGACCAACTCTTTTCTTTTTAGGTTTTTCATTTATTGTTGATATTTTAACAACTTTTACATTAAATATTTTTTCAATTGCAAGCTTAATTTCAGTTTTATTAGCTTTTGGATCAACTTTAAAAGTATATTGACCATTTTCTTTTGCAATTTGTGACTTTTCAGTAATAACTGGTGCCTTAATTATATCTAAATATTTAGTATCCATTATTTAAGCACCTCCTCTATAGCGTTTAGAGCATCTTCTGTTATTAGAACAGTATCAGTTGCTACTAAGTCTAATACATTAACTTCATCTGCAGCTATTAATACCACATTTTGAAGATTTCTTGATGCTAATATTAGGTTTTCGTCAAATTCTTTAACTATTATCAATGTTTTCTTATCTTCTAATTTTAAAGTTTTTAATAGAGCTAACATCTCTTTAGTTTTTGGAGTAGATAGTGTGATATTTTCCACAACAATTAAACATTTTTCGTTAGCCTTTTCAGTTAAAGCTGTTTTTAATGCTATCTTTCTTTCTTTGCGGTTTTGCTTTTTACTATAATCTCTAGGTACTGGAGTTCCATATCTTCCTCCGCCTACCCATTGAACTGCTCTAATTGAACCTTGACGAGCATGTCCTGTTCCTTTTTGTCTCCATGGTTTTTTTCCTCCACCACTTACTTCAGAACGATTTTTAGTTTTATGAGTTCCTTGTCTTAATGATGCTCTTGCTAGTATTACAGCATCATATAAAACTTTATCATTTGGGGTAATATCAAATATATTTTCATTCAGTTTTAGTTCCTTAACTTTTTCACCTTTAAGGTTTAAAAGATCTACTTTTTTCATCCTTATTTCCTCCTTTCATCACTTATTAAATTTTTATTTTTTATTAATCTGTGATGATTATTATGCATTTTCTACTGTATCAACTGACTCAGTATTTTCAACTGGTACAGCTTCTTCTGAGGGTGTCTCTTCTTTATAACTAATTAAGTTGGCTGCTGTTTTCTTTTTATCATTCATTTTTACAGCTGTCTTAATAAGAACTAAAGATTTTTTTGCTCCTGGAACATTTCCTTTAACTAAAATGCAATTGTTTTCCATATCTATTTGAATTATTTCAAGATTTTGAACTGTTCTTGTTACATTACCCATTTGTCCAGGAAGTTTCTTTCCTTTTAATACATGCATTGGTCTCATTGTACCAAGTGAACCTACACCTCTATGGTATTGAGAGCCATGTCCCATTGGTCCACGAGATTGGTTATGACGTTTAATTACTCCTTGGAAACCTTTACCTTTACTTGTTCCTGTTACGTCAACTATTTCTCCGCTTTCGAAGATATCAGCCTTTAGTACTTGACCTAATGTATAGTTTTCTACGTTTACTCCTCTAATCTCTCTTAAGAAGCGCTTAGGTTCAGTGTTAGCTTTCTTTGTATGACCCATTTTTGGCTTATTGCTAACTTTTTCTCTTACTGTTTGTGCTCCTAATTGAATAGCAGCATAGCCATCTTTTTCTACTGTTTTTATTTGTGTTACAACGTTTGGTTCTACTTCAATAACAGTTACCGGAATTAATTTACCTTCTTCAGTAAATACTTGGGTCATTCCGATTTTTTTACCTAAGATTCCTTTCATATTTCCTCCTAATTCAATTAAATCATTTTAATTTGAATATCTACTCCGCTTGGTAAATCTAAATGAGATAGTGCCTCAATAGTTTCCTTGCTTGGATTTTTGATATCAATTAGTCTTTTGTGTGTACGCATTTCAAATTGTTCGCGTGAATCTTTGTACTTATGTACAGCTCTTAGTATTGTGAACTTTTCGATTTCAGTTGGTAGTGGAACTGGTCCAGATATGTTACCACCTGTTCTTTTAATGGTTTCAACAATTTTTTTAACTGCATTCTCAAGTATCTTATGATCATAAGCTTTTACTTTAATGCGCATCTTTTCTGTTGACATTTAAAATCCTCCCTTCGTCTATATCTAGTATAGGCTTGCTCCGCGTAAATAACCTGATTTTACCTAACAACTTTGCCTGGCGTATCAGCAACCTTACACATCTAAGCAGTCACACATTTATAATTATAGCACTAGTTTCATTGAAATTGCAACACTTTTTATATTTAAATTTAATATTTTTCTCTTATTTTTTTTATTATTTTAGTCTCCATTATTTATATATAGTAATTTTTATCTCCACAATAAAAAGTTATTGTTTTGTTTTTTTGTGTTTTGTTGATCTTCCAATTATTTTTATAGATGCTGGTATTACACTAGATGTACCATATCTTTTATTTATATTATCAATAGTTTCTTGGATCGAATCATCTTTTGTATTTTTTGCTTCCTCCGTTGTAAAAATTGATATTTGAGCTGTTCTATTTTTCGTTAAATTGCTTAATCTTATTCCAATATTTCTAATTTTGTCCTCTTTCCAACTTTCTTTTAATATATTTATTACTTCTTTATATATTTCTGTAGTTGAATTTTGTGCTACATTTAAATTCACTTGATGAGAGTATGTTTCAAAATAGGAATTTTTATATGTTACTGCAATGGTTTTTGCATATTCCCTTTTTTCACGCAGTGACCTTGTTATTTCCTCTGTCTGTCTAAATAGTATTTTTTCTAGTTTTTCATAATCATCGCAGTCATAAGGTAAAGTCTCTGAGATGCTTATACTTTCGTTTTTGGGAATTCGTGGAGCTACCTTTGTATAATCTATTCCTCTAGCTGACTCTTTTAAAAATTTTGTTTGGTTTTTAAAATACTTTTTTAAAAAATCATCATTTGTATTGGCTAAATCTCCGATAGTATTTATATTTAATGTTCTTAGTAAAGCGGAAGTTTTTTTGCCTACCATAAATAGGTCTTCTATAGGAAGAGGCCACATTTTTGTTTTAATTTCATTTTCATAAAGAGTATGAACTTTATCTGGTTTTTCAAAATCGGATGCCATTTTGGCACAGAGTTTGTTATTTGCTATACCAATATTTACTGTAAAACCAAATTTATTTTTTATATCTTCTTTTATTTTATAAGCAAGTTCTTCATAGTCTTTGTATAAAAGTGAAGTACCTGTAAAATCTAAAAAACATTCATCAATTGAAAATCTTTCTATTATAGGTGTATAGTTGCAAAGATATTTGTACATATTATTTGATTGTTCATAATACCAGTCAAATTCTGATGGAAACACTTTTAGATTAGGACACTTTTTTCTTGCTGAATATATGGTTTCTGCTGTTTTTATTCCAAACTGTTTAGCAATAGGACTTTTTGCTAAAACGATACCATGTCGTGTTTTCTCATCTCCTCCTATTACTGATGGTATTTTTCGTATATCTTCTTTTTCACCATTTTTTAGTTTGTGTACTGCTGTCCAAGATAAAAAGGCATTATTTACATCTATGTGAAATATAATTCTTTCTTTCATAAAACACCTCTGCTTACTTATTTTATTATAAAACTGGATATTATTTTATGCAATAAAGTTTATTTATAATAAAATGTAAAAAAGAAGCAATTTCTGCTTCTTTCGTTAATTTAACTTTTTAATTTTGCAACGTATGAATTTATTTTAGATACCCAAGTATTACTTTCAGCATATTTTGGGCCTATTTTTTCTACAGTGTTATATCCTTTTGCATAATAATTTCTATACAAATTATCAATAGCACCTTTTATTCCATCATCAATTGATGCATATCCTTTATAACTACCACCACAAGCTGGACTTCCTTTTTGTCCTGCTACATTATTACAAGCTCTAACTAGACCACTACATCTACTGCCGCATCCTGTCTCATGAAGCATAATAGCAGCTACAATGAAAGGATCTACCTGAAGACTTATAGCATAACTTGCAATCAGTTCTCCTTTGTTCATCAAAAGATCTGTTCCTAAATGTTTATTTAGTTGCATTCCTATTTCTTTTACAGTCATCTTAGTTATTAAATCACCTTGAACTGCTGGTGCAATATCTAAAGATGCATTAGGAGAAGTTTCCATATTAACTTCTTTAATGGTAGATGCGGATGTATATTTCATACTAGTTGTTAATATCTGATCACCTGTATATGATATAAAACTATTCTTATCTGTTAATCCAATAATGATAAGTGCAATTACTATCATACTAGTTCCACTGATTGAAAGCAATAAACTCACAATATGTGATTTTTTCATAATTCACCTCATCTGATTACATTTTAATAATATCTTACTTTCTTATAAATGTCAAACAATGTTTTTTTACTCTATCACTTAAAAATTAATTTATTTTGCTTATATAATTTGTTCAATTACTACATTGTTATTATATTAAACTGGTAAATAAAATAACACTATATTTGTATTATAATTCATAATAAAAACGATGCTAATATTAGCAATCGTTCATTATATTTTATCATTTTTAGAAATCTATATTTTTTAATATTTATTTTATTTTAAATGAGGTATACTTACTATTTTTATAATCATCTTCTTGAAAATGCCACCATTCTGATTCTAATGTTTCAAAGCCAGCTCTTGTCATAATACTACTTAATTTGTTAGCAACATTATTATTATATTTTCTAAGTGATCTAGTATCTAGTGTATGCATTCTAGTTTGAGCACTTAACTCATTATCATCGAAATCTGTTATAGTTACATCTAAAGCAATTCCCCTATTATGTTTCGATACACTTTGTGCTAAAAACCAACTAGGTCCCCAGTATGATCCTTCCCTATCATAGTTAATTATGTTTTTAACATTAGAGTTAGAATAGTATAATTGTTGAAATTTAGCATTTACTTCCTGTGATATGTCATAAGGCCTATACGTATCGTATATCTTTAAATTATATCCTTCGCTTTTGGCAATATTATAAGCTGTTTGTACTTGTTTTGCTACTGGATATAATATTGGTGCAAAATATGTTCTTTTACCAATTTTTTTATTGTATTTTTTAGTAAATCCATATAAGTTTCTGCCTGTTATTCCTTCTATTTCATATCCTGCTGATTTAAATATTGAACTATTTGCATTAGTAATCCTATATACAATATCTGGAATAATATCTGGTAAATTAATATATATATAATCAGAGTAAACATATCCTATTTTGTTATTGTATTTAACTTTAATGTATTTAGTATTTGGATTGTCGCTAGAGATAATATACATTTTTTCTCCGACTGGTACTGTTCCAACTATGTTACTATTCATTCTAGCGTGTTCTCTCATATTAAGATTTTGGTTGGCCCATGCTCTTGCTCCATATAGTGTAGCACTAAAATCACCAACTTTTTCTTTAGCAACTCCATATGAATTTAAATAAACATAGTCAACATAGGCATCTTTTACTTTTCGTCCATTTTTATAGTAATATGTTTTATCATCGACTGTAATCCAGCCTTCTTTTTCTTGATAGCTGCTATTAACTTTTTTTATATATGATGTGTTCTCTTTTATATTTATTTCAGTTTCATTTATATTAGGAGATGTATAAACTACATCCTGTACTTCTATTGTTTTAGTTGTAGTTGTTTTCTCTTTTTTTGGCATATTATCAGTTTTTAATAGTAAGATGGTAAAGATTATTATAATCGTTATTGAGAATACTTGTTTTTTCTTCATATATAAACAGCCCCCTTAATGTTGCTGATTATAACATACATAGTCTTATTTGTCAATGAATTTGGGATTTCAAAGAAAGGCAGAATACTCAATAATCGGATGTTAAATGTAATATAACAATAATCCAAAAAATATCTTTTAGAAACAATTATCATATGTTATTTCTATCTGTTTTTTATTTTATTTACTATTTAGAGTTAATATTTTTATTTTTTCTTTTAATACATTTAGAAACTCTGTTAATTCTTCCTTAGTAGTTAAATATGAAATACTTATTCTAAGAGAAGTATTAGATAGATCTTTATTTCCAGTTATAGTATAGACTGCTTCAGAGTAGCTATTACTGGAGCAAGCAGTTTTAGTAGATATATAAATTTCATTTTCTTCTAAGGCATGTAACATAGTTTCTGGCTTTATATTTAATATACTTATATTAATAATATTTGGAATTGAGTATTTATTACTATTTATGTGTATTTCTTTTATCTTAGATAATTCTTTTATTAAAAATGTATTTAATTCTTTTATCTTTTCCTCTTTTGCTAATAAACTCTCATATGCTAATCTGAGTGCTTTAGAGGTTGATGCTATCAAAGCAGGAGAGGGAGTTCCACTTCTATATTTTGTGGTTGACTTGCCGCCTTTTATAAATGGGGCTAATTCTATATTTTCTTTTTTTATAAGTATGCCACTTCCTTTAAGTCCATAAAACTTTTGGGCTGAGAGGCTTGCTAAATCTACTAGAGTTAAATCTAGTTTTTCTTTACCAACACTTTGAGTTATATCTGAATGAAAGATTATTTTTGGATATTTTTTTAATAATTGTCCAATTTGATTTAAATCTTGTTTTATGCCTACTTCGCTATTTATACTAGAAATGGTAACCAAAATAGTATTATTTGATATTTTATTTTTTAAATCCTCTAAATCTACTCTTCCATATTTATCTAATTGTACATATTTAATAATATATCCTTTTTTTTCTAAAAATTTTAATGGTTCAATAATTGATGAATGTTCAAGTTTTGTAGTAATTATTTCTTTTCCTCGCATTTCATAGTTTTCTATAACACCAAAAATTGCTGCATTATTCGATTCAGTTGCTCCACTAGTGTAGATTATCTCTTTTTCTTTAACTCCTAATATATTTGCAATTTGTTTTGTTGATGCATCTATTAAATTTTTTGCATCTAATCCTAGCTTATGTAAAGAATTAGGATTTCCTAAAAAATTCTTACTTACTTCAATAAATGTGTTTAGCACTTCCGTATTAGGAGGTGTTGTTGCACTGTAATCTAAATAAATCATATTATACCTCTCTTATATTTACATCATAAATTAAAAAGCACTTTATAGTGCTTATTTCGTATTATTATAATAGCAAAGCTATTTTAATTCATCAATATATTTTTTTAATTGTTTAGATTCTGGACCTAAAATTATTTTTAATTGATTATCTATTTCCACTATTCCTTTAGCTCCTAGCTTTTGTATTCCTTCTTTATTTGCTTTAGAAACATCCTTTAGAGTTGCTTTAAAACGAGATAATTCAGTTTCTGTTTTTATAATATTTTCTTTTCCTCCAAGGTATTCTACTAATTTATTTAAGTCTAGATTAGCATCTTTTCTAGTAGCCTTTATAATTGCAAACATTATTATTATTAAAATTATTGCAATTACTATATATTCTATAATATTTATATCAATCACTTTCCTTTACTTAGTTAAAAAAACTATATCACACTTATATTATATATTATTAGTAATAGCTTGTAAATAGCATTATATTTTTTATAACATATGTTATAACAGGTGATTTTTGTGAAGGACTTTCTTTATAATATATCTCCTATTTCCTATTCAACTTCTGCTGTAATTATTGCTAATATATTAGCTGAAGGGTTAAGTATAGATGAGCAAAATACAATCGCTAACTGGTTCGAACTGGTAGGGCAAACTATGATTACTAATGCTGGACAGCAACAATTAATCCAGGATAGCAAAAGTGATAATACTGATGATAGCGAGGTTCAGATTAAGGGATAATAGATATTATTTTGTCAATTTTTTAGGTTAATTTCATATAATAAATTAGGAATATACCTACACTAAAGTAGTATATGCGAATAGACTATATTAGAAAGTTAAGAGGTGGATATATGGTTAATAATGATAGTTGTTGTATTGCTAAAATTTTAAAAGTTATTGAGTTACTTCAAAGAAATACTTCTAGTGATTGTTGTGAAGAAGGTTGTGATAAGCCTTTCTTAGGTCCAACACAAAACTTTGTTTGTTACAATACTAGACCTATCACTTTGTATACAAAAAATGGTGAATTATTTTCTGCAAGATATAATACAACAGGTGGTGGGGTAGCAACAAGTAACGTATTTAGAGTAGAAAAAGTTTACGATTGTTGTGCAAAACTTAGAATTTTAGCATTTGATACTGCTACACAAACTTATATTGCAACAAATCAATTTATAACTGTTAATTTAAAATGTATGTGTGCAGTTTCTTGTTTAAGTGATCTTGCACTTGAAAATATTTGTTAAGGAGGAATAATTATGTGTTGTGGAAATAATAACAATAAAAACGATAGAGAATGTTGCTTATATGACTTATTAAAAGATATTTTAAAACTTCAGAATAGAGATTTTGATGATTGCTGTGTTGATGGTTGTGATAAACCTTTTCTTGGTCCTAATTTAAGTACAATTTGTTATAATACTAGACCACTTAGTTTTTACAACTGTACTACAGGCGATTTATGGAATATACAATATACTTTAAATGGTACTACTAGTACATCTGATGTATTTAGAATAGAAAAGTTAGATGAGTGTTGTTGCACTTGTAGAGTATTAATAGCAAATACTGATGGTACTTATATCCCAACAAGTCAGTTTTTTACAATTGACTTGGATTGTGTAAGTGCTGTTCAATGTCATCCTGATGTATCTTTAGATATTTGCTAGTCATTATAGAAAAATTAAATCTTTTGTAAATTATTAATAAAATTTTATAAAAATAAGACAATTTTAATATTAAGTATTAGAATTGTTCTTTTTATATGATTTTAAACTAAAAATGATCACTTTATAAAGCATATATTTAACTACTTTTTAAGTGATCATACTACATAGTAGATAATATTTTATATCTACTATACTTATATCAATGTTTCTCTATGAAATTCTAGGCGAAGCTTATCAGCAACTGTCACTATAAATTCTGAATTAGTTGGTTTTGCTTTGTCAATATCAACACTATGTCCAAATATTTCTTCCATTAGATCCCAATTTCCTCTATTCCAGCTTACTTCTATAGCATGACGAATGGCACGTTCTACACGTGATACTGTTGTATTATATTTTTTAGCAACATCTGGATATAATTCTTTCGTTATGCCTCCTACTATTTCTGGATTATCATAAATCATTATTATTCCATCTCTTATATATTGATATCCTTTAATATGTGATGGAACACCTAATTCATGTAATATTTTTGTTATAGATATTTGTAAATTATTATGGTATAAATCAATTGATTTGTTTCCATATTGTGATTTACTCATTACCTCTTCTATTATAGTTTCTAGTTCTTTTAGTTCAAATGGCTTTAGTATAAAATAGCTTATTCCAAGTTCTGATGTTTTTCTAATCATATCAGGACTGTTATATGAAGTTAATACAATAACTTTTTTATCAATATTTTTCTTTTTCATACTTTCAAGGACTGATTTACCATCCTTTTTTGGCATTACTAAATCTAATAAGACTAAATCATAATCATCTTGTTTTTTCTCTATTAAATTTAGACCATCTTCTCCATTATTTGCTTCTAGAACTATTTCTATATCTGATACTGCGTGTTTACTAAAATATTCTTTTACCATTTTTACTAATTCGATATTGTCATCTATCATTAGCACTCTTGTTCTTTCCATAATTCTCCTTTCATTACTACCACGCATCTTAATTATATAACAAAATTCTGCAATTTAATAGGGGAATATATTGACAAGTTTTGTCGATAAAGTAAATTTATGTAAAGAAAAAACATTAATATAATTCATTTAATGTTTGTTCAATTTTATTTATATCTAAGCTTATATTTCCTAATAAATATCCTGATAAGTGAGGATTCTTTTTAAGTAATTTTATACTTTCTTTATTTATACCTCCACCATATACTAGTCTATTATTTTTATTTTTTTCTTTTATTTCTTTGATTATATTTTCTATTCTTGGTATATATTCAGTTATTGTTCCGCCTATTGCCCATAATGGTTCGTAGGCAATTATTATTTTTTCTTTTTCTTCTTCTTTTATTCCTGTAAGAGATTCTATTAATTGATTATTAATATATTGTGAAGCTTCTTCTATACTATTTTTTTCAATTTCACCAACACAAAGTATAGGTGTTATTTCTTCTTTTAATAATTTTTTAATTTTTTTGTTAATAAGTATATTAGTTTCATTATTATTTTGTCTTACTTCCTGATGCCCTACAATACTATATTTTACATTCAAGCTTTTTATTTGTTTTGCTGATATTTCTCCTGTATAGTTTCCAAAATCATTTTCACTTATATTTTGACTTCCTAAATTTATATATTTAGTATCTACTATTGGTAGATAACAAATACTTGGACATAAAATTATATTTTTTGAGGAATGATAAATTTTAACTATCATCTCAAGTCTTTCTAAGTAATCAATAAATTCACTCTTTATGAAATTACATTTATTGTTTAATATTATTAGTTCTTTTTCTGTTTCTTCTATCATTAATTCGACCCTTCCCTCTTTTGAATATTCTTACAATAACTGATGATAAGTCTTTTTTATTATCGTGATTGGATATGGCTGTTTCATATACTTCTACTACATTTTTACCAAATTCAGGAAGAGAAAATTTATTTGCAATTGAAGTTGCTTGTTTAGATAATATATTTACTTGTTTTCTATCTTTTTGTAGTTGTTCTATTATTTTAGCAGCTTCTTCTTCAGTATTAAAAAATCTTCCGTTAAGTCCATCTACTACCATTGTTCTAAATGCTTCGTCTTCTATACATATTGCTGGTAAAGATGAGGCCATTGCTTCTATTACTGTTAATCCTTGAGTCTCAGTTTTTGATGCTGTTATTAAGATATTTGCAATATGGTAATAAAGTGGAGTATCAACCCATGGAATGCGACCAATAAACTTTACTGAGTCTTCTAATTTCTTGTTTTTAGCGATTTTTTCATATTTTTCTTTATCTGGTCCATCACCTACTAGCATAAATTTAATATTACTTTTCTTAGCTGATAATATTTCTGCTATTTTTAGAACAAATTCGATATTTTTTTCTTGAGCCATTCTTCCTACTATTATTACTATAAAATCATTTTTTTTATAGCCTAAATTTTTACGTAATTGTTCTACTTTATTTATATCTACGTTTTCTGTTAAAAATCTTGAAGCATCAATTCCTGTTGGTACTATATAAATATCTTTATCATAATGGTATTCTTCTCTAAATAGATGGTAGGTTTTAATTGTTGGTACAATAAAGGCATCTGCTGTATTATCACAATAAAACTTACTTAAATATTCTACTGCTTTTTTGCATCCTAAGTCAAAGTATTTATGATTTCTTGATACATAGTAAGTATAGTCCTTATACATTGTGTGATATGTATGAACAAGTGGTAAATTAAACTGTTTTGCAAAAAGTCTAGCAAAGATACCCATGCATAGTTCTGTATGTGAATGAATTATATCTAAATTCCATGATTTTATCTTATTTATTACTTTTAAAGGATAAATGCTGGCAACTCTGTAATCATAAATACCTAGGGGAATTCCAGGTACTTTCAAAACTTTACTTGTTTCATTATAGTCATATGTAGTAGCATCTTGACCTACGGTTACTACATATACAGTGTGTCCTAATTTTTCAAGTGATATTTTTAATGTTTCGACACTAGTTGATACTCCATTTATATATGGTGGGTAACTATCTGTAAATAAACCTATTTTTAATTTTTTCATAGTACCTCCTTTATTTTATGATATCATTATTTATTAATTTTTAGTACTTAATATTTTACTTTCTCTATCAACACTAAATAGTACAGCTCCTAGAATCATACCTAAATAATAAGTTATAAATCTCCATAGTAATAATATTGTTTTAGTTTTTGAATCACTCATAAAATTCTCAAAAAATTTAGTAAATGCAAATTCTATTCCGCCACTTGCTCCTGGTATTGGTATAAAAGATGAGGCAATCATAACATAAGCAGATGATGTTATTGTATTTATAATATTTAAATTATTAAAGTCTCCTATTGAATATGCTAAGAATAAAGGTATTAAGTATAGACAAATTAGACCTATAAAATTTAATATTATTCCAAAAATAAATAGTTTTTTATTTTTCTTCAACTCTTTTGCACAATTATTAAATTCTATTATTCTATTATTCCATTTTCCAACTATTTTTTCTTTATCTTTTATTATATGCATTTTAAATAATATTTGTATAAGTATATTAACGACATTCATAGTTGTTTTTTTAGAGAAGCTTATGAATAATAGGACTACTGCTACTATGGTATTTACTATAAATCCTATCAGGACTATATTTCCTAATATTTTAGATTTTTCAAATAAGTGACATGAATTATTTATCATTACAGCAAAAAGCCCAAATATTACTAATGCTATCTGATAAAATATAAAGTTTTGGAGAACATAATTAGTTGATTTAGATATACTTATATTATGTTTTGATAGCATATATATTTCCATTGGCTGTCCGCCAGTCGAAAAAGGCGTTATTCCATTAAAGAATTGGACTATTAGTTTGTGTTTTATTGATTCTTTCAAAGTAAAATTGTTCTTTTGATTTACTGTTTTATATATGCTATAGCTGCCAGTTACTATATATAAAAGGAAGAGAAAGAAAGATAATAAAATATATTTTAGATCTATAGTTTGTAAATACATTACTATTACATCTAAATCTTTTTTTAATATGAAATACATAACTATTAATGTTATTAATAAAATAATAAAAGCATTCTTTCTAATATTTTTTAAGATATTCATTAGATATGTATCCTACTTTCTTTTTCAGAATTCTTTTCTAGCATAAATGGAACAAAATTTCCGTTTTCTCCTTCTGAAATGAGTGGTATAAAGCCATTTTCTATTAGATTATGCATTAATCTTTTATCTTGTATATTTATAAATATATAAACATTTTCTATATTATTATTTTGTAATATTGATTGTGAAAGATTTATTATGATATTTTTTATATTGTTATCCGTTGGAAATAGTTCTATTTGAGCACTTTTTATATCTTTAGAAATAGTTACTTTAGCTAAGGCTATAATTTCTTTTTCATTTTTTTGATAATATAATTCTTCTATTACTGGTCTTATTTGTTTTAGTGAAATATAGTCATCTTCTGATATCCTGTCTTTTATATTTTCTATTTTTCTATATAATTCTTGTTGATTATATTTATAGCAATAATCTTCTAATAGTTCTATATCCTTCTTTTTAAATGGATTAATTATGTTAAATTTTTTTGAACTGCTCATTGTAATACCCCTATTCTATTAATCCTGGCAAATCTTTTCCTTCTAAATATTCTAAAGTGGCTCCTCCACCAGTTGAAGCATAGTATATTTTATCAATTACTCCCGCTTTTTTGGCTGAAGCAACAACGTCTCCTCCACCTAAAATGGTTTTTATATTATTATCTACTAAGTAATTTAATATTTTATCAGTTGCTATTTTAAAATTTTCTAGTTCATATACTCCTAAAGGTCCATTCCAAAATACTGTTTTGCTTTTAGCTAAAATATTTTCAAAATTTGTTACTGTTTTTTCACCTATATCTAGTCCTATATCATTATCATCTATTTCTGTTATATCTTTATGTTCTATACTGCCTTCATCTTTAAATTCTTTATTGGTTCTTGTATCTACTGGTAAGACTATTTTATCACCATATTTTTTCAAGATATTTTTACAGAAATCTATACTTTCATCATCAATTATTGACATTCCTGTTTTATAACCTTCTGCTTTTAAAAAGGTAAAAGCCATTCCACCACCTATTAATAAATAGTCTACTTTAGTTAATAAATTTTCGATAACGCCTATTTTATCTGATACTTTTTTACCGCCTAATATTACAGTAGATGGTTTATCTGGACATTTTAGTTCCTCTAAGTGAGTTAATTCTTTTTCTACTAAAAATCCTATAGCGTGAGGTAGATGACTAGCAATTCCTACATTTGAGGCATGCGATCTATGAGCTGTAGCAAAAGCATCATTTATAAAAACTTCTCCTAGACTTGCCCAATATGATGCTAGTTCAGGATCATTTGAACTTTCTTTTTTTCCAATTAAATCCTCGTATCTAGTATTTTGTATTAAGATAATTTGCTTTGATTTCATACTACTTATGGCATCTTCTAACTTTCTGCCTCTTGTTTTATTTATAAATTTAACATTTTTATGGAGTACTTCTGATAGTCTTTTAGATACAATGCGTAAGTCGTTTTTTTTAAGATCACTTTCTTCTTTAATCCTTCCTAAGTGGGACATAAGTATTATTTTACAATTTTTTGATAAACAATACTTTATTGTTTCTAGACTTGATATTATTCTTTTATCATCTATTATATGGTTATTTTCTATTGGTACATTGAAATCACATCTAATAATCACCTTTTTATTTTCTATCTCTATATCTTTTATTGTCTTAACCATTTTTATGTTCTCCTTTATACAAAATAAGTATAACATTTTTTATGATAAAAATACTATATTTTTTAAGCAACTTTTTATAAGTTATTAGATATTGTTATATCCTTTACTTATAAGCATCTATAACCTTTTTATTTTTGATTTCGAAAGTAGTAAATTGATAGTAAAAAGTTTTTTAAATTCTACATATATACCTTAAAATAAAATATTTTACTTCAAAAAATAAACTTTTATTAAAAAAAGTTTCTATAAATTTATTGTACTATTGAATGATAGTATTATATAATTATTTTCTATTAAATTGCTTTAATTATTACTTTTTAAAATTTTATTATAGTTTGATGTATCAACTATTGGATAATTTAATTGATATTCTAGTATTAAATCAGTTAATTCGTTCAATAGCTTATTTACTCTTTCTGAACTATTATAATAACTATAAAATTTATAAGGGAAACCTAAGGCAGCTACCATAGATAGCGGTATTTTATCTTTTACTTGATATTCATAACTTAATGTACTATAACGATTTTTAATAATTTGATTTTTTTCTTTCTCTTTTGCATATTCAACTATATCTTCGCTAGTCCAGATTGTTTTTATGGCATCTACTTCCGACTTTATTACAAAGGAAATATTTGGTTTAATGAAAATATTATATGTATAGTTATAGGGGCTATTCATATCTTTTCTAAGACTAGTAAGTGATATAAAGCTTTCTCCATTACATATATTCCCACCTTCTACAGGATTTTTTTGATGTTTATTTGCTAATATCACTCCATCATTAAAAATGCTTTTTAGTCTATCAAAAGGTTTTGGAAGATAAATATTACTTCCTTTTATGCCATGATATAAAAAGTTTTCATATGATTCTAAGTCTTTACTATTGTTGTTAATATTTTTATATGGCCTTTTGGAGAATAAATGCATTTGTTTTTGTTCTAGTTGTTCAAATAGTAGCTTAATATAGTATTTGTCACTTTCTAAGACAATTTTTCTTTTTTCTTCTTCATTTAAATTGTTTGTATCAATCTTTTCTTCTAATTTATCATTCAAATCAATATTTTCCATTTATATCCCCCACAATATGTTATTATTTTAGAAAAAAGTTATAGTAAAGTCAAATAAATAAAAAAAGAGCCTTGCTCTTAATCATTATTTTTACTTAACTGCATTAAGTATTTAGCTGTTCTTATCATTTGAGCGGTATAGCTCATTTCGTTGTCATACCAAGATACTATTTTTACTAATTGACTATTATTTACTTCTAAAACATTTGTTGATAGTCCGTCTACAAGAGAAGCACAGCGTCTACCTATTACATCGCTTGATACTATTGGATCATCTGTATATCTTAAACTTTCATTTTGATTAGATTTTAATGTTTCATTAATTTCTTCTTTAGTGGTGTTTTTATCAAGTTCTAATACTAAATCTATAACTGAACCTGTTGAAGTTGGAACACGCATAGCCATCCCTTCAAGTTTTCCTTCAAGATTTGGGCAAACTTTACCTATAGCACTTGCTGCTCCAGTTGATGCTGGAACAATATTTTGAGCACAAGCTCTACCACGGCGAGCATAAATTCCTTTTTTGTGAGCAATGTCTAATGTTGCTTGATCATTAGTATATGCATGGACTGTTGTCATATATCCCTTCTTGATACCAAAAGTTTTATCAATTATATCAACTACTGGTGCTAGACAATTTGTCGTACAACTGGCTGCTGATATTATTTTTTCTTCTCCTGTTAGGTCTTTATGATTAACATTATATACTATTGTTTTAATATTACCTTTTGCTGGTGCTGATATTATTACGTGCTTTGCTCCTGCATTTATATGTGCTATAGCTTTTTCTTCTGAAGTAAATAAGCCAGTACATTCAAATACTACATCAATTGCTAGATCTTTCCAGGGTAAGTTATTAGGATCTGTTTCTTTTAAAACTTTTACTTTTCTGTCTCCTACTATTATATTGTCATCTTGAAATGTTATATCATCTATACGATAGTTTCTATGATTTGTATCATATTTTAGCAAGTATGAAAGTTGTTCAGCATCTGTCAAATCATTTATGGCAACTACTTCATAATCTTCACTTTCTTCCATTAGTCTAAAAGCTAGACGTCCTATTCTTCCAAATCCATTTATTGCTACTTTTATCATAATTTTTTTCTCCTTTTATATTTTTATTTTTTATACTTATTCCTAATTTTAGCATTTATTAATCTTTAAAACAACTTCCCCCAATGAATTCTCTTAAGATCGAGTCTTGTGGTATAGCATCTGCTGGGATTGGCAAAAAGTTTTTAAGAAAATCTAAAAGTCTTTTAGCTTCAGCATAGTGAGGGGAGTCTTGTTCTATTGAATACAAAAGAGGTTCTACATAAGTTTTTAATACACCGATCTCATAAAGAAGTGCTGTATTTAGATTATAGTCTGCTTCATCTTGGTATGGGAAGATATATTTTTCTTCTCCAAGTCTAACTGATAACCAACCATTTAATGTATGTTCTATATTGTGTCCTCTTGTTTTATTATCTCTTACTATTCTTCTTAGAAGTCGATTATCTGTTGTTGATACTCTATTATGATTGTCGACATTTAATTCTGTTAAAGCTGATGTATAAATCTTATATTTTTTGTCTTTACTTATATTAGTTAAAATTCTATCATCTAATCCATGAATCCCTTCAATTATTAGTATGTCATCTTCTGTTAGTTTTAAATCTTTTTTATATTCTTTTTTTCCAGTTATAAAGTTATATGTTGGAATTCTTACTATTTCTTCTTTTAAAAGACTTGCAATTTGTTCATCAAATAGTTTTAGATCTATTGCTTCCAAACATTCATAGTCTGGTTTACCGTTTTCTCCAATAGGCGTTTCTTCTCTTTCTACAAAATAGTCATCCATTGATAGAGTTGAAGGATTTTTACCTAAAGTTTTTAAGGCCATACATAGTTTTTTTGAGCTTGTAGTCTTTCCTGATGATGATGGACCAGCCATTAAAACTATTTTTACTTCTTTTCTTTTAACAATTTCTTTGGCTATATCTAAGAATTCACTATTTTGTTTGTTTTCACATATTCTTATTAATTCATCTATTTTTCCACTTGATACTATTGTATTTAAGTCTGGAGCATCATTCATATGCATTAGGGCATTCCATTCTTTGCATTCATTAAATACTTTAAACATATTTTTGTGATGAGTATATTTAGGGATCTTATCATTATAAAAAATTGTTGGGAAGCGTAACATAAAGCCCTTTTCATCGACATATGTTAGTTCAAAATAGTTTAAATATTTAGTTGATATTGGCATTTTATTGTAAAAGTTATTATAATAGTCTCCTAATTTATATAATGTAACATATGAATTATTATTGTATTTTATAATTCCTACTTTTGATAGGTCATTAGTTTGTTTAAAGTAATTTATAGCATCTGCTTTTTCTACTGTTACTTTTTTTATTGTTCTATCCTCAGTTATTATCTCTATCATTTTGTTTTTGATATTTTCAATGATTGTTTCATTTATTTTAAAGCTTGTTTCTATATATAATCCTTTGTCTAGAGAGTGTTCTACTCTTATATTTTTGTCGTCTCCTAGAAGTTCTTTAATAGCAACTATCAAAACGAATATTAGACCACTTGTATGCGCTCTGTTACCAAAGGACATTGTTAAGTCTTGAAACTCTATTTCTTTATTTTTGGTTATTTCATAAGTTAATTCCTTTAATGAGTTATTTACTTTAGCAACTAGTATTGGATATCTATAATCTTTTTGAACTAGACGACTTAATTCTTTTAAAGTACTTCCTTTTCTTATAGTATACTCACTGCCATTTATTATTACATTTATATTTTCTTCCATATAATCATTCCTTTTTTATTCTTATCTTTTATTATTATAGCATACTTTTTTTAATATAATATGTAGAAGAAGTGTAGTTTACATCAAAGTGTTAATATTTTTATTATCTAAATGTTTTTGAAAAATCAATTATATTTGCTATTTTGTCAGTATTTTCGCTCATTTTTTGAATCATATTATTAAATTCTGAAGGTGATAGTCCTATTATACTTGCAATTTCTTCTGAATTATCTGCTATCTTATTAAGTAATTTTCCTAATTGTATATTTTATGGAAGATTACTTATGATTTCTTGAGATAACTCATCAAGGATAGTTATTAAAATAGATATTTCTATATTATATGTAAGTATTTGTGGTGATACCTCGGTAATATCTGATATAGAGGTATGAATATTTTTGCTTAATTCTATATCATTTTTATATACAGAGACTATATTTACTAAATTATCTATATTTTCTTTAACAAAGTCATAAGCATCATATATGTTTACTACTTTTTTTAAATTCATATTAATATAGCCTGTAGTTTCAGCTAGATATTCTAATCTTTCTAAATAACTCATCTTATCATAATTTTCTTTTAACTTTTCTATTTCATTCATATTTTTTGTTCCTTTATTTAATATAATAATTGTTTTTCTATATTAATTATACGTTATTATTAAGATAATGTATATATTTTGACGAATTATAATATGTATAAAAATATGTTATTTATACTAAATTATTTATAGGTGATGAAAATGAGTTTAGTTCCAATGATAGTTGAAAAAGAATTTGACGGTGAAAGGAGCTATGATATTTATTCTAGACTTCTAAAAAATAGAATTATTCTTTTAAATGGTGAAATAAATGATTCTACTGCAAATGTTATTGTTGCTCAGCTTTTATATTTAGATTCTTTGGGTCATGAAGATATTTCTTTATATATTAATTCTCCTGGTGGTAGTGTTACTGCTGGATTTTCCATATATGATACGATGAACTTTATCAAAAGCGATGTTTGCACTATTGGTATGGGTCTTGCTGCATCTATGGGGGCTTTCTTACTTAGTAGTGGAACTCGTGGTAAAAGAAGTGCTTTAAAAAACTGTGAAGTTATGATACATCAACCGTTGGGAGGCGCTGAAGGACAGGCAACTGAAATTAAGATAGCTGCTGAACATATTTTAAAAACAAAGAAAAAATTAAATACAATATTGTCAAAAAATACAAAAAAAAGTTTGAAAATTATAGAGAGAGATACTGAAAGAGATTACTTTTTAGATGCTGATGAAGCTCTAAACTATGGTTTAATTGATAGAGTTATTTAACAAAAAAGGAGCACTTATTTAAGCTCCTTTTTACATATCTTTATTATTTTCTTCAAGTTTCTCAGCTAAGGTTTTTATTTTTCTTAAACGATGATTTAGTCCTGATTTTGTTATGGTTTTTCCTGTTTCTAAAGAAATTATTTCACTTAATTCTTTTAATGAAACTTCTGGATATTTTTTTCTATAAGTAATTACTTCTTTGATTTTTTCATCTATCAAGTTTTCTGGCATATACTTTTCTATAATATTTATTTGTTCTAATTGTTTTGCTGATGTTTCAACTATTTTGTCTATATTTGCTTGTTCACAATTATTAAGTCTATTTGTTTTATTCTTTTCTTCATGATAAATTCTTATATTTTCGTAATATAAAACAGCATTATTTGCTTGAATCAATTTTAAAAAGTCACATATTTTTTCGGCTTCTTTTATATATATCATATAACCTTTTTCTCTACTTAATATCTTGGCGTTTAAATCAAATATATTTAGAAGTCTTTGTACGAATACAGCTTCGTCTTTTTTATTGATAGTAAGTTCTAGGTGATATGATGAAGATGGATCGTTTATACTACCAGTCGAGAGAAAAACGCCTCTTAAATAAGCTCTTATTTCTTCATTTGCTCCTACTATATAATCAGGAACTGTTTCATTATAATTGTTTTCTTTATCAAAGTATGCTATATCTTGAAGAATAAATTCTACTTTGTCTTCTAACATTAATTGATTTAATTTATTTTTAAATAAGTTTAGATTTTCTATTTCTTTTATATTTACTTTTATTTCATATAAATTTTCAAAATATTCTACTAGCATTTTTACGATATTTTTATTTTCTGTTGTTAAATATAGATTGTCGTTTTGAATATAACCATTATTTCTTATAAAACCTGAAAGAAGCGCAATACGCTCTGACTTAGAATGGTTTAGAGTAGTAATTTCATTTTTTGTAGTAGTCGAAAAAGACATTTAATTCTCCATTAAATAAGACATTATAGTTGCTGCTAGTTTCATACCATCGTGTCTTATTATATTTTGTTCGGTATTTATTAGATCTTTTTCTATTAGTTCTACTCCTATATTGTTAAGTCTTGAATGATCTATTATTACAGGGGACTTTTGTTCTTTTGTTTCATAAATTTTGGCAGTCTCCTCATCTATATTACTATTACTTGCTATTACTACATCTATTTTTCTATATTCTAAATATTTATTTATTAAATCTATATGATCTCCTACTTTGAAATTATCTGTTTCTCCAGGTTGAGTTACTGCATTACAAATGTACATAATTTTTGAACTAGATTTTTTTATTGTTTCTTTTACTTTTTTGCATATTATATTAGGAAGTAAACTAGTATAAAGACTTCCCATACTTAATATTATTAAATCGGCCTCTTTGATGGATGTTATTACTTCTTTTGTCACATTTGGTTCCTTTTTATAAAAGATTTTTTCCACAGTTTCTGTTGATAAAGTTATCTGTTCTTCTCCTTCTATAATATTTCCCTCTTTTGTTTTGGCCATAAGGGTTAGATTTTTATCTTCTGATATAGGTAAAACTTTATGTCTTACATCTAAAAGAGTAGTTAAATACTTTATTGATTTTTCAAGACTTCCTGTTATATCTAACATTGCTGTTAGTATTAGATTTCCTAAAGCGTGTCCATTTAAATCGCTAGTAGTTTTAAAACGATATTCTAACATTTTCTTTATATTTGGATCTATATCTGATAAAGATGTTATTACTTTTCTAATATCTCCCACCGCTGGAATATTAAATTCTTCTCTTAGTTTTCCTGTTGAACTTCCATTATCAGATACGGTTATAACAGCAGTTATATCTATAGGAAATTCTTTTAATTCATTTAGAAGAGAAGATAATCCTGTTCCTCCTCCAAATATTACAACTTTTTTATGCATTTATAATCACCTATTAAAAGTATACTATAAACAGTTTTGTAAAAGTATACTTTTTTTATTATTTTATAATTAATTTGTTTTCGTGATAATAATTTCGTTTTTTTATATTTTTAAATATTAATATAATTCCTATAATTATTAATAAAAGTGATACTAATTGTGCTATTTTAATAGATCCCAACATTAAACTATCTGTTCGTAAGCCTTCTATAAAGAATCTGTTTATCGAATACCAAATTAGATAAAAACCACTTAACTGTCCTATTTTGATCCTTTTATTTTTTCTCATAATGAGCAGTAATATAAAGCCTATTATAGAAGTGATACTTTCATAAAAAAATGTTGGAGTATAATACTCTCCGTTTATATACATACCATCTATTATAAATTTTGGAATATAACTATTTTGTAGAGCTTCATATGTTGTTAATTTGCCAAAGGCTTCTTGATTAAAAAAGTTTCCCCATCTACCTATTGCTTGTCCAAGTATTAAACCAACTACAATGATATCTAATACTTTAAGTGTATTTATTTTATGCTTTTTAGTAAAATATATTAAATAAGCACACCCTGCAATTAATCCTCCGTGTATCGCTAAACCTCCATTATATATTTTTATTATTTCTATAGGACTTGATAGGTAATAATCTAAATTAAATAATACATAATATATCCTTGCACCAATAATTCCTATAAGAATAGAATAAAAGCTCATATCAAGAATTGTATCTTTTGAAAGACCTTGTTTTTTCATTTCTTTATATATTATAAATATTGCTGATAAAACGCCTAATAAAATAAAAATGGAATACCAATATACTTGAAATATTCCTAGGTCTAGCGCTACTCTATTCAACTTCTTCACCTTCTTTTTTAAAATGTTTTAAAATTGGTTTTATTATAAGACCATCTACTAAGAAATTACAAGTAGATAGTAAAATTGATATTATTAAGGCAATAAATATGTTTTCTAAGTTAAAATGTTTTCCTAATATCCAGTCTGCAACCTTTAAGATAAATAAGTTAATACAGGGATAAAATAAACCAAGGGTTATTCCTGTTATTGGTATTGTTAATTTTACTAATGTTGGTTTTACAGTTTTATTTAATATATAAACAATTAAAGTTATTAAAAGAGAATAGATAAAGTAATGATTTTTATCTATATACATACTATCAAAAAAAGATGATACAAGGATTAAAACTAATGTATAAGATAACATATAAATAAGCCAGTCTATAAATGTGTTTAGACGTAGTTTACCTTTTTCTTTTATAATTAGTTTCATTTGTATCACCCTTTTTTATAATAGTTTCTTTAAGAACTTACCAGTATACGATTTTTCATTTTTAACAACTTCTTCTGGAGTACCTTCGGCAATTATTTCTCCTCCTAAGTCTCCTCCTTCTGGTCCTAAATCGATGATATAATCTGCTGTTTTTATAACATCTAAATTGTGTTCAATTACTACTACAGTATCTTTATTATCTACTATTTTATGTAAAATTGCAAGTAAGCGTTTAATATCTTCCATATGAAGACCAGTTGTTGGTTCATCTAGGACAAATAAGGTTTTTCCTGTGGCTTTTCTTTGAAGCTCTTTCGCAAGTTTTACTCGTTCTGCTTCTCCACCTGATAATGTTGGGGCACTCTGACCTAGCTTGATGTAGCCTAGTCCAACGTCTTCTAAAACTTGTAATTTATGTTTTATTTTTGGAATATTTTCAAAAAACTCTAGAGCTTCTGTGACACGCATATCTAGTACTTCAGCAATATTCTTATCTTTATATTTTATGCTTAGGGTTTCTGTATTATATCTAGTTCCATGACAAATTTCACAAGGAACATAGACATCTGGTAAAAAGTGCATTTCTATTTTCTTAACACCATCACCACGACAAGCTTCACATCTACCTCCTTTTACGTTAAATGAAAATCTATTCTTTTCAAATCCGTGCATTTTGGCTTCTTTTGTAGTTGTAAATAATTCTCTTATATCATCAAATACTCCAGTATAAGTTGCTGGATTACTTCTTGGAGTCCTTCCTATAGGGTTTTGAGAGATAGAAACTATTTTGTCTAGATTGTCTATTCCAAGCACTTTTTTGTGTTCTCCTGGTTTTTCTTTAGTTTTGTATAACTCTTTTGAAATTGCTTTACACATTATATCATTTATTAAACTACTTTTTCCACTTCCTGATACTCCAGTAATGCAAGTTAGTGTTCCTAACGGAATTTTTGCATTTATATCTTTAAGATTATGACTTTTAGCACCTTTTATTTCTATATATTTTCCATTGCCTTTTCTTCTTACTTTTGGCACTTCGATACATCTTTTTCCACTCAAATATTGTCCTGTAAGACTATTTTTTTCTTTCATAACCTCTTTTGGAGTACCTTGAGCCATTACTCTTCCACCATTTTCTCCAGCTTCTGGACCAATATCTACTAAATAGTCTGAAGCTAACATTGTATCTGTATCGTGTTCTACAACTATTAAGGTATTTCCTAAATCTCTCATTTCTTGCATAGATTTAATTAATTTTTCATTATCTCTTTGGTGAAGACCAATACTTGGTTCATCTAGAACATATAAGACTCCTGTTAGGCGTGAACCTATTTGAGTGGCTAATCTTATTCTTTGAGATTCTCCTCCTGATAGTGTAGCAGCGCTTCTTGATAGTGTTAAATATTCTAGACCAACATTTGCAAGGAAGGATAAACGAGATTTTATCTCTTTTAGAACTAAATCAGCAATTTTTGTTTGCTCTTCTGAAAGTTTTATATTATCAAAAAATTTGACTAGTTCTTTAATGCTCATACAAGTTATTTCATATATATTTTTATTTCCTATTAAGACAGTTAGTACTTCATCTTTTAATCTAGCTCCATTACAAGTTTCGCAAACGTGTTCTACCATATAGTTTTCTAGCCAATCTCTTATCCAACTACTACTTGTTTCCATATAACGTCTTTCTAAATTATTGATTATTCCTTCATAATAGTCACTACTATTATAGTTATTACCACTTTTTGATTTGTATTTGAATGATATTATTTCGTCACTTCCATATAATATATAGTTTTGCTGCTGTTTTGTAAGTTTATTGAAAGATTTATTCATATTTATTTTATAGTGTTTACACATACATTCTAATTTTTTATAATCAATGCTATTTTGGTCATCAGTTAGAGTTTTAATACAACCTTCATTTATACTTAGGCTTTTATCTGGAATTACTAAATCTACATCTATTTGAAGTTTTAAACCTAATCCCTTACAATCTGGACATGCACCATATGGAGCATTAAAACTGAATGTTCTTGGCTCTAGTTCTGCTAGAGAAAATTCACAATATGGACAAGCGAAAGATTCTGAGAATACTAATTCTTTATGATTTTCTCCAAGTAGCTCTATTATAACTTTTCCTTTTGATAGTTTAGTGGCATTTTCTATTGCTTCTGTAAGTCTTGGATAACTTTCTTCTTTTAAAACAATACGATCTATTATAACTTCTATTTTATCTTTTTTATTTTTTTCTAAGTTTATCTCTTCTGATAAATCGTAGTTTTCTCCATTAATTCTTACTCTTATATAACCTTCTTTTCTAAGTTCGTCTAATAAATCCTTATGTGTTCCTTTTTCTCCGTCAACTACTGGAGACATTATAATCATTTTAGTTCCCTCATCATATTCTTTTAATTTATTAACCATTTCTTCAACACTTTGTCTTGATATTGGTATATGATGGTTTGGACAGTATGATGTACCTACTCTTGCATATAAAAGTCTTAAGTAATCATAAATTTCTGTTACTGTTCCTACAGTCGATCTTGGATTTTTACTTGTTGTTTTCTGGTCTATACTAATTGCTGGACTTAACCCTTCAATTGAATCCACATCTGGTTTTTCACTGTTTCCTAAAAACTGTCTAGCATAAGCTGAAAGACTTTCCATATATCTTCTTTCTCCTTCAGCATAAATAGTATCAAAAGCTAGACTACTTTTTCCACTTCCTGATACTCCAGTCATTACTATTAATTTATTTTTAGGTAGCTCTAGTGAGATATTTTTTAAATTATTTTCACGAGCTCCTTTAATTATTATTTTATCCATACTACATCACCTGTCCCATATTATAGCATAGATTTTTTTATTTTTTGATAGTATTTTGTGGTAATTGTTATTTTTTGTATTTTTTGTTACTTATAGGTTTTATTTACTTAATAATTTATATACAAAAGTATATTATTATGATATAATATGCTCCATTGAGGGGATGATGGCATGTGTTTTATACCAAAATTTAAAACTAATAAGTTTTTTATAGGTAGTTTTGATACTTATTACAATTTAACATTAAAACTTATAAAATCGAATTCTAAGATTTCAACAAAAAAAGCGGAAAATGTTATAAATAGTTTAAATGAGGAGTATAGGGCAGCGATTACTGATTGTAATAAAAATTATATAGGATTTATAGGTTTGTATAATATTGATGAACAAGAGCATATGGCATCAATTAGATTAGAAATAAATTATCCACTTATGAGCGAAGATGATAAAAATGAAATTCTTAGCGAATATAGAAGTTGGTTGTGGGATTCTTTAAGATTTACAGTAGAAGAAGAAATCATTTTTAAAGATCCAAGTTATTCTGAAATAAAGAAAAATAATCATACATCTTATGGAAAACAAACAAGATCCAATAGTTTATTGGTTCCTGGTATATCGCAAAAAGTGTTAGATAAATTTTCTGAGTATTATTCTATCCCTAATATGAATTTTTCTTTTTCGATAAGATATAGAGATAGAATAATTGGTATTATAGGGTTAAGTAATATTATATGGTCTAATGAACGAGCTAACTTAAATTTATTTTTTGATAAAGATTTAGGAGATGATATTATTGAATTTTTTTCTAGTTCTGTAATTGATGATTATCTTGATTATGTTCATAGTCTTAATATCTATAATGTGAGTTTTAATGTTTCTGGAAGTGATTATAATACACTTGATATAATAGAGCAGTCTAATCTGAACTTTTATGGACAAATACCTTTTGCTTCCATAAATGGAAATAATATAGAAGCAAAATTTATGTTTCAACATATCCCTAAAATGAAAATAAGCGAAAAACCTATTATTCCAGAAAATATTTCTTATGACCAATCCATTTTTAATACAGATAAAAAAGAATTTGATGATGTTATACAATTAAAAAATGGTTATAGGTTAATACAACCTAAAAGACTTCAAGAAAATGGAATAGATAGTGAAAATGTATTTTTAGGACATATGATTGCAATGCAAGATAGGGATAAGTTCACAATTCCTTTAGGAGAAGATAAGTATATGTTGCAAAAAATTGATGGGGCTAGTTGTTTATTAAATAAGTTTATGAACTATAGTTATATACTTATTGATAGTTGTGATGATTATTCTGGTTTTATAAATATATCGAGAAACAATGCTAATAATAAAAATGCTGAAATAGAAATAGGAATTGATCCTTCGTTACAGAGAAGAGGTCTTGGTTCTATAGTTCTCAATAAATTTTACGATGAACTTTTTTCTATAGGATATGCAAGTGTTACTAGTGCTATTTTTGCATTTAATGAACCATCACTTAATTTGCACAAAGAAAATTGTGAATTTAATGGTACTAGATTAAGCTCCTATTATATAAATGGTAGACTTTGGGATATGTGTTATTATACTAAAATAAATGATTTAGTTTTAGACGAAAATAAATGCTTAAAAAAGTTTAAATAATTAATTTAATATTTAAACTTTTTATTTTTTTAATGTTTTAATTTTGATGTACAAGAACTATGTTTCTAGTTTATACAAGGAACGTAGTTCTTATCGACACTTATTTATTTTGTTTTTAATTCAAATAAAATATCGCGTAATTCCATTGCTCTTTCAAAATCTAAGTTTTTAGCAGCTTCTTTCATCTCTTGTTCTAAATTATCGATATGAAGTTGTTTTTCTTTTTTGGACATTTTTACTTTTTTGTCTTTAGAAGTATCAATATTTGATATTACTTCTCTTATTTCTTTCTTGATTGTAGTTGGTGTAATATTGTGATTCTTATTATATTCTTCCTGTATTGCACGACGACGTGCTGTTTCTGTCATAGCTTTATTCATACTATCAGTTATTTTATCAGCATACATTATAACGTGTCCGTTTGCATTTCTAGCACATCTACCTATCGTTTGAATTAGACTTCTTTCACTTCTCAGGAAGCCTTCTTTATCAGCATCAAGTATTGCTATTAGTGATACTTCTGGTATATCTATTCCTTCACGAAGAAGATTTATTCCTACTACGCATTCATATTTACCAGTTCTTAAATCATGTATTATTTGCAAGCGTTCTAAAGTTTTTACTTCAGCGTGAAGATAAGCTACTTTTATGTCTGTCTCTTTTAAATAATTAGTTAATTCTTCTGCCATACGAATAGTTAGAGTTGTTATTAAAGTTCTTTCATTTTTCTCAATCCTATCTTTTATTTCGCTAATTAAGTCATCTATTTGACCTTCTGTTTGTCTAATTTCTATTGTAGGATCAAGTAATCCTGTAGGTCTTATTATCTGTTCAACATATTCGTTATTAGTGTGTTCAAGTTCGTAATCTCCTGGTGTTGCTGATACATATATTGCTTGTTTTATTTTACTTTCAAATTCGTCAAATTTTAATGGCCTATTATCAAGGGCACTAGGCAATCGAAAACCAAAGTCAACTAAATTCATTTTACGAGCTCTATCTCCATTATACATTCCTCTGACTTGTGGAAGTGTTACATGTGACTCATCAACTATCAACAAAAAGTCGTCTCCTAAAAAGTCTATCAAAGTAGTTGGTGTTTCTCCTTCTTCTCTTCCAGACATTGGACGTGAATAGTTTTCAATACCTGTACAAAAGCCTGTTTCTTCTAGCATTTCCATATCATAGTTTGTTCTTTGTTCTATTCTTTCAGCTTCTAATGGCTTATTATTTTCTTTAAAGTATTTTATACGACTTTTTAGTTCTTCTTTTATTCTTTTAATAGCTTCATGAAGCTTTTCATCGCTTACAACAAAGTGACTGGCTGGAAATATGCTTATACTTTTTTTGTTAGTAATTATATTTCCTGTTAGGCTATCAATTTCACTTATCCTATCTATCTCATCGCCAAAAAATTCTATTCTATATCCAGTAGTATTTTGGTTTGTAGGAATAATTTCTAGAACATCCCCTCTAACTCTAAAAGTTCCTCTTTTAAAGTCTAAGTCGTTTCTTTCATAAAGCATTTCTACAAGTTTTGCTAATACTTTGTCGCGTTTTACATCTTCACCTACTGAAAGAGTTAACATTTTATTCTTATATTCTTCAACTTCACCTATACCATAAATGCAGGAAACGCTTGCAACTACTATAACGTCATCACGAGAAAGAAGGTTACTTGTAGCATAATGTCTAAGTTCGTCTATTTCATCATTTATAGATGAGTCCTTTTCTATATATGTGTCTGTTGATGGTACATATGCTTCTGGTTGGTAGTAATCATAATATGATACGAAATAACATACTGCATTATTTGGAAATAATTCTTTCATTTCACTATATAGTTGACCTGCTAAGGTTTTGTTATGAGCAAGAATTAATGTTTTTTTACCAGTTTCTTGAATGACATTAGCCATCGTAAAAGTTTTTCCTGTTCCTGTAGCTCCTAGTAAAACTTGCTCTTTCTTGCCGTTTTGTACTCCTTCAACTAACCTTTTTATCGCATCTGGTTGGTCACCACTTGGCTTAAATTTTGATACTAAATTGAACATTTTGTCACTCCTTAATCTTACTATGGTTATTAATAAACTAAATTATTCGCCATCTTTAAAAGAAATGTATCTACTTTATATGAACTATTTTATTTGAAGAGAGAGGCAAATAGAAAGTACAGAGTTTATTTGCTGTACTTTATAACAATAATTAATATTATTTAATTTTTTCTGATAACCATTAGATAATCATTAATGAAATACTTTTTCTTATTAGTTAAACTTAATTTTTTATTTTATTAATACTTTTTGTTTAAATTTCTTTAATGCCTCTTCTGTTTCACTGTAATGTTTTTTCTTACTATATTTATATATAGATAATATTTCATCTATATTCATTACTTTAGGTTCCCATAATTCTTCTAGCCTATTAATTGGTTCAATTTTATTTTCTAATCCTTTTTCCATATCAATCATACAATGATAATAATCTTTTATTGTCTTTATGTATACTTCGTTAAGCTTATTATTTACACGTTCAAGAAGCTTAACATATTTCAAAAACTGTAAAAAGCAATTCATTTTGTCACTTTCAAATGAAATATTTGTTAACTCTTGTATTTGTGAAATAAAATCATTTTCTGAGCTTGTCATAACTGTTGGTAATGAGAAACTTAGATTATTTTCATATACTAGTATCTCGTTATTTTCATTATGAAAAATCATTTTCTTTGAATTTTTAGATACTCGTGCTAACTTTTTATATTCCTTTCCATCTAATATTATTGTTTCCATTAAATATCATTCCTTTCTCTTCGTAATTATATATTTTATCATTCTTATTATAAAATAATATTTTAATATTCTTTAATTATCGTATCTTATATTTTCATATAGTTTGTAACTTTACAATTGATGTGACACCATTAATATAGAAAAAAGCAATAAATCCGATAAAGTATTAATTGAAATGAAAAATATATAAAGCACTTATTGCTTATGACAATTATATCACAAACTCAATGTTATATTCCACATGATTTAAATACAAAATTTGGAGAAACTAAACGATCTACAATTGATAAGTCCCATAATCATTAATTCCTTATCCTAATGCTCACAGTGAATAGAAATTAAAATAGATTAAAGATTTAATAAGAAGAAATCATCATATTTCTATGTATGAACTTTATGGTAATTCAAAAACTGAAAAAAGTTTTTCTAAAACAACTTCTGCCTTATTTAGAGTACTAAGAAAGCTTAACTTCTATGTAGATAAAGAATGCTATACTGATAATACTCCTGATAAATTTTATCAATACACTATCATTGATGAAGCATCTCGAGAGAGATTTATCTATCCTTATAAAGAACAATCCTCTTATTCTACTGTTGATTTTGTTAAAAGAGCCATTGTTTACTTCGAATATCAACCTGAAATTATTCAAACAGATAATGGACAAGAATTTACATATACAATGAAAACAGATAAAATTCATCCTCTAGATGTACTACTAAATAGTTTAAATATTAACCATCAATTGATTAGATCTAGAACTCCAAGACACAATGGTAAAGTTAAAAGAAGTCATAGAAATGATCAAAATAGATTTTATAATTATCTAAGATTTTACTCTTATGATGATCTAAAGTATCAAATGAAATCTTACTTAAAACGTTCTAATAATATTCCTATGCAAGTACCTAATTGGTTAACACCTATTGAAAAAAGAAACAAAATAAATGAAACTAAAACTATCGTTTAGCTTCACGAATTAACATTTTATCTGTTTATTGCTTTTTGGTCTCACATCATTGACAACTACACAGCTATTATCACAAACTAAAACTCAAGTAATAAACTTGAGCAAATTATATTTCTTCAATAAAACTAACTACTTAAAAATCTATTTAGGTTATTAAAAAGATGCTTTTTGTATCTTATGTCTTTTAATAATGATTCTTTTTCTTTATAACATAAAAATCATCACTTATACTATTCTCAAATACCTTTTGGTATTTCAAAATCATTTAACTAAAACTAAGTTTAGATCATCTTGTTGAGCCTATCTAATCAAATTAATATATTGTTTATAAAATGTATCTCTTTTGTTTATTTTATATAAATTTTCTCTTTTGGTTTTTCATAAACAAAATTTTTATCATATTGTCCGTTTTTTATTCTTTCAATTATATCAAATATATTTTTATATAATTCATCTATATTAATACCTTTATAACTTTCATTATATCTTGTTTTAAGTCTATCATATCCTCTCTTTAAAAGTTCTAAATATTGATCACTCATTAAAGACTGCTGATATTTTTTAGATATATCTTCTAAATAAGATTTTTTATAATTCATATCATACAAATAAATTTGTGAAATGAGTAAAATAGAATCTCTGAAAGATAAATTCTCATATTTTTGTAAATATTTTATATTATTTAAATGAATTCCACATCCATAACAGTTTAATCTGTTTTTAATATCATTTACTTGCATAGAAGGATTAATTTCATTATGAAATTGACATTTAAAGAGATACCCATTATCTCCAGTTATTTTTACTCTCTCTCCTTCAGAATTAGCAAGTACTAATGGTAAAAGCATTGCCTGATTTTGTATATATTGAATATTATTAGTAGAAAATTTATTAAAAAGGCCCTCACTATAAATAGCTATTTTTAAACCTTCTAACTCATAATAAAAACTACTCCACTCTTCATCCTCTGCCACTAAAATGGGATCAATCGCTTCCTGTAATTCTTTAATTTCAACATAATCCTTGATAGTTAGTCCTTCATTTTGTCCTTTGCTAATTTTATCACTAAGAAATTTATAATTTTCTTTAAATTCTCTTTTTTCCATAACCAAACCTCCATATAAAAACAGTTATATAAATAACTGGATTTTATTTTATAAATTTTAAACCATTTTTAAGATATTGTCAAGCATAGCTGTTTTTCATCAACATGCTTCTGTAACATATAATTAATGTGCACCACTTATATAGAAAAAAGCTATAAATCAGATGAAATATTAATTGCGACAAAAATTATCGAAAGAGCTATCGATTATGATATGTAATATTACAAACGAAATGCTATATTCCACATGATTTAAATACAAAATTTGGAGAAACTAAACGATCTACAATTGATAAGTCCCATAATCATTAATTCCTTATCCTAATGCTCACAGTGAATAGAAATTAAAATAGATTAAAGATTTAATAAGAAGAAATCATCATATTTCTATGTATGAACTTTATGGTAATTCAAAAACTGAAAAAAGTTTTTCTAAAACAACTTCTGCCTTATTTAGAGTACTAAGAAAGCTTAACTTCTATATGTATACAAAAAAATATATCACTAAGGAATACTATATTAGTAATACTCTTGATAAGTTTTATCTATATACTATTATTAATAAAGTAACACAAGAAAGTTCTATTTATCCTGATAAAGCCCCGTCTTATTCTAATATTGATTTCCTTAAAAAGGATCTTGTCCATTGCAAGTTTTAATTTGTATTTCATATATTCAAAACAAAATAAATGAAGCTAAATATATCATTTAGCTTCGCAAATTAATATTTTTTCTAATATATTGTGCTTTATATATCTAAATTTCTTTATTTAATTTTCTTTTATACTTTTATAAAATATATAACTTACTCCAATTATTGTAATAAATAGAGGTATTCCAATAATGTACCAAAGTATACTATTATCACTTTTTATAATTTTTTGTGTTTCATTTTTATTATCATTAACAGTTTTCTTTATGTAATCATCATTTTCTTCTTCATATTCAATAATATACTTATCTAAATTATCTATGTCTAGTTCAATTTGATTATTGTTAATTCTTTTATATATTAGCTTTTGTGTATTTCCATCATTATTAACTCTATATATTCCTAAAAATTTCTTTAAAGAGTCTATAGTTATTATCATTTTTATTTTTCCTTCGTTTAGTTTTACTCTTGTATTTTTAGTATCTAATAAATATAGTTCAAAGTACTCACTATTATTTCCATACTTTTCTATTAGATTTTGATTTAATCTTAACTCATTTTTTATTAAAGAAAATTTTTCTGTTATATTGCTTTCTAGAATACTAATCTTAATATTTTTAGAATAGTATGTTTGTTTTACATCAACTTTATTAGGTTCATTATCCTGCGATATAGTATTATTATTTCCCTTGTTTTGTTCAATTTGTGGTTTATTTGGTTTTTTATTATTGCTTTGATTATTATTAGTTGGTGGGTTATTATTTGTTTCATTATTATCTGATGGTTGTTTTTTATTTATCCAATTAACCTTAGCTGTTGTTTGTCCTTTTATTCCATTTTCATCTTCAAATTCAAAGGTAAATTCTCCATTTTCAGTAAATATATATGTATCTTTTCCATCATTGTTAGTAATTGTTATTTTTCTATTTGCATTAATTAACTTTGCAATAACATTATTTTCAGTTGGGCTAATTGTGCTGTATTCAATATCTGCTGTTAGTTCTTCTACCTTGGTTGTATCTTCGAATATGTTAAACATTCTAGCTACCATCCAATTTCCATTAGAAGCTCTATCTGCTACTATTTTTATATAGTGTACTTTTTTTGATTCTTCTAATTCAAATGATTTAATATTTTCATTTGCTGCCCAGTTAGTTACTTTATTTAGAAGAGTCCAATTTTCACCATCAACACTTCCATATAAAGTTCCATCTAAAATTTTGCCATTTCCTCCACCACCTGGTACATATTCAACGGCTGATAGATAAATTGGTTTATCTAATTTAATAGAAATATATCTTTCTGTATCTGTTCCATTCCAAGCTGAATGCCAGTTAGTATAATAGTTTCCATCTATAGCATTTTTGGCATATCGTCCTTGATTAGTTGCTTCAGTTGAGACACTATGTATTGATAAATGAGAAATAGGAACATATTTTCTTTTTTCATTTATATTATCTTTACTAAATCTAAGAGTCTTCTCCTCACTTGCTAAAAATACTCCATGTTTTCCAGATCTTACATAAATAGTTTTATCACCAGTTAAATCTGGTTCTTTTTCATTAAAAGATGTCCACTCATCATTTTTTCCAATGCGCCATTCCATTGTATCATTTATACCTATTACTTTGTTTTCTAAATCATTATTATAGATATTTTCAGGAACATCTTGAGTTCTAATATCAATTACAAATATATCATCAGCTGCTGCTCCTACTAAATGAATAGCTATGTCATCAGATGCATTAATTTGGCTTAATTCATCTGGTGTAAGTTTAACTTTATGGTCAAGTGTTTGTTTCCAAGTATGTTTTCCATCTAGACTATATTCGTAATGAACTTGTGTTCCTTCAAATTTGTCTGATAATACTATTTTACCTGCATCTTCACCATCAAAGGAAAAGGTAGCGATAGAATAGTCATTTTTTCCTAGTAAGAATTTTGCCATTGTTTTAGTAACATTAGATAATCCTATTTGTCCTACTGAAGTATCTGTTGCTGTTGTTGCTTCTTCTAATATATTTTTTTCAAGTAATGTATACTTAACTTGATATTCTGGTTCAGTTATTTCTTGTTTAAATAAGTTTAATAAGTCCATCATAGGTAGTGGAAAGTTTTTCAAACTATTCATTAAGTCTTTTGCTAGATTATAATATTCTTTATCAGTTGTATTACCTTTATTTTTATATAATTGAATTAATCCATACCAAGCATCCATATTTATTTCTTCATATTCAAGTGCTTTACGATAAATTTCTTCTTGTTTAGTAGTATTGTTAGGATAAATATCAAGTAACAATAACATTTCTACTGCTTTATTATATTCTTCAACGTGATTTTGAGCATATTGTCCATAAGGTACATAACTAACTTGGTAATAACTATCCCATTTATAAGAACCCCAGGCATTTAATAAGCGTTCACCCTTTTCTGATTGGGTCCAACCGCTGATGTTATTTTGAATCCCCCAATAACCATCTCCATTAGCTGCTTGCCAATATTCTAGATAGGCAGCGTGTCCTGGTTGACCAATAACTGCTGTTGGATATCCAAATACAGCATTGAAGTTTGATCCTAATTTAGAAGTAGCTCCGCATACTCCGCCTTCTTCAAATACTATCCAAAGTTTTGGATGACCTTTTTGATATGTTAAGTTATATTTTTTTAAAAAGTATTTTTGATTCCATTTTTCGTAATTTTCTTCACTATAGTATTGTTCTCTACCGTAATTGTATCCATTAGTATAAGCTATATAACGGTATGGTTCTCTATTATAAGGTCCTTTTCTATTTCCACTTTCGACAGGAAATTGTCTAGCCCAGTCATTTAACCATTCAATTTCTTCATCTGCAATTTGATTATTCATAACCCAACGCATTTCTTCAACAGTTAATGTTTCAAAGATTTTGTTTTCTAGTTTTTCTTCTTTTTGTAATTTTTTATATATTTCATAACGAGTGTTAGCATCTGAGCATTGTCCTCTATCATACCAAGCACAAACATTAGCTGAGTGTGTTAATGATAAAGTAATCATCATTCTTTTATATAAATCAGATAGTTTTATATTGAATTTGGTGATATTAGAATTTTCTAAATCAGTTTTATTATTAGTATAAAGTTTTACAAAAATTTTCAAGGCATTAGCATAAGATCCTGAAGGAGCACCACCCGTTATAAAATAACGTAGTGCTTCTTTATCAGTTATTAACCATTCGATAGCTTCTTTATATTCATCACTATAATTAGTATAGGCTTGTAATACATCATAGCCAATAGAACTTATAAGTTTTCTTTGTAGTAGGGTTAGTTCTTCATCTTTTAAAATGTTATCAATATTTTCTTTTTTTAGTTTTGCATCATATTCTGCTACTGGTTTTATAATGTCTGTTGTAGTAATATTTTCAACATAATTTTCTTTTATCAGTTTTGCATTTGCAAAAACAGAGTGATCTGACCAATTGTTTCTTCCAGATTCTGTTACTAATTTTAAGTAATTAATGTTTTTTATATCTATTTTTATTTCTTTAGAATCCATTGATGAAGTATAAAATTTATTATCATTTAAAACTTCAGTCCAATTATTACCGTCAATAGAAGTATATATTTTGAAACGAACTCCATCTCCTTCATTGGCTGCTCTATTTGCTATATCTAATCCAATATAGGCTGTAAAATAATCATAATCTTGACTACTTATATCATAAACTGCTTCTCCTGCTGAATGTAAAAATAGTCCTTTTAAAAATATAGTATCCTTACCATTTATAGATACTGTAATTAGATTATTAGAAACGTTTTGATCAATTCTAAGGTATGGACTAGAAGTTAGTTCCTTATTGTATTCAAGATCTGTTAAATAAACAAAATCTTTATTTTCTTTACTACTATGTCCTGTAAAGTATGTAGATGAGCTTTTATCTGTAGATAGTATTTTATTTAGTGGTTCTTGTTTAGTTAAAAATACAGATAGTATCATAATAAATATTGTTAATGTAGTAATTATTTTGAATTCTGGTTTTATTTTTTTATATCTATTATTATAATTTTTCATAAATATGCCCCTTCTATATTTTATTTATTCTCAGTTTAATTATAGCATTAGATGAGATTGACATAAATATCTAAAACTGTTAATTTAACACTTTTTTACATACAAAAATATGTAAATTTAGAATTTAGTTATAATCAACTTTACATTATACAAAATAATTTATTCTATATTTAACTTATTTTATACTAAATACGCTTTTAGTATCATTTGTTATTTTTCATAATAATAAACAGAAAAAGTATTACATATACTTATATATACAATATTTATATATGTAAATATGATAAATATTGTGAAATTTATGTGAAATATTATGTTGTTTATGTTATAATAATTTTGTGAGGAGGAATATTATGAAGAAATTTTTAGCGGTAGTAATGTGTGTAGGAGTTTTATTTTTAACTGGTTGTGGTGCTGAGGAAGAAAAAACACTTAAATGTACACGTACTCTTAATCAATCTGGTATTAAGATGGACTTATCTTATAACGTAAGCTATAAAGGTGATTATGTAACTAAAGTTAAAAGTGTAGAAAAAATTATATCAAATGATAGTGCAACTCTTGAAGCTTATAAAGAACAACTTAAGAAAACAACAGAGTCTGTTAGTAAAATTGAGTATTATGATCACGATGTAAAAATTGATGGTGATACTTTAACTAGTACAATTACTATTGATTATACAAAAATAGATACTGATAAATTAATTGAAACTGATTCATCTTTAAAACAATTAATTAAAAAAGGAAAAGTATCTGTTAAAGACATTAAGACTTTATATAATGGACTTGGTGTTACTTGTGAAGATTAAAAAAACCTATCTACTGTTAGGTTTTTTTATTTGTTTAAATTATATTTTATTGTATCTTAATTCCTCCATCTATTCTTATTGTTTGGCCATCAATATACCTAGCCTTATCAGATGCTAAGAATAGTACTAGTTCTGCTATTTCTTCTGGTTCTGCAAAACGTTTTAGAAGAATTTTTTCTTTTTCTTCCTTTAAATATTTTTTCGATAATTCACTATTCATTTCTGTTTCTACCCATCCTGGTGCTACAGCATTTACATTTATATAAGGACTAAATTCAATTGCTAAATTCTTAGTTAAATTTATTAATCCAGCTTTGGAAGCATCATAGTCAATACTATAAGGATATATTGTATCAATTCCGTTAGTTGATGATATGTTTATTATTTTTCCATATTTAGCTTCTTTCATATATTTACCAGCGTATTTAGAAACTAAAAATACTCCTATTAAATTTGTATTTAAAGTATCTTGCCAATCTTTTATTTTTTTATCATCAAAATTAGTATCTATAGCAATACCAGCATTATTTACTAATATATCTATTTTGCCATATTTACTTATAATTGTTTCTATCATATTTTTTACATCATTTTCATTAGAAACATCTGCTTTTATACAAATACATTTGTGATTATAACTTGATATTATTTCTGTTATTGTCTCTGCTTCTCTAGTATTATTTTTATAATTAATTATTACTTGGGCACCTTTCTTGGCAAATTGAACTGCTATACTTCTACCTATTCCTCTAGATGAACCTGTAACTAATACTACTTTATTTAAGAAATCCATTAAAATCATCCTCCGAATTTATTTTATAACCGTATTCATTCATTATATATGTAAAGATTTTATTATATTCTTCTAATGTATTTTTGTTACAATCTACATAACCAAGAGAAAATTCATCTTTGTATGTATCTATGTAAACACAATTCTCATAAATAATAATCCCATCAAGTACTTTTTCCATTAGTTCTTTTTCTTTAGATTGGAAATTTTCTTTATCTATTAAGTAAATATTATATGTAGGTGAAATATTTGCTAGCAGTAACTTAAAGAACAAATTATTTTTTAATCTCTTAAATTCTTCTTTTGTACATATAAATAAATCAATATTCTTGGAACTTTTTATATTCATTATTTTTTCTGTCAAATAATTAATTTCTTTTGAGGAATCATTATATACAACTGCTTCATTATAGAAGCTTATTTCTTTTCTAATAAATTCTTTAGGTAGACTATTATTCATTTTTGATAACCAGGCATATGTTTCTGTAATTGAATCAAATTTAAATGTCCAATCATTTGGAATACTTTTTATTTCTGTGATGTCATATATAATATTTTTATAATTGTTTTTATTTTCTAATAATTCATCTATTATATTTAGAAATGTGTTATATAGGCCTTTCTTAAATAAATATTCTTGTTGCACAAAGGTGTATTCTGTTTTATCAGTTAGTAATTTAGTAATAATATAATTTATATTAGGATAGTCTATTATTTTCTTTTTATCACTTATATATATTATGTTTACATTATTTATTATTCGTAAATTATCCAAGTTTCTTTTATCGTCATCAATATAAATGATTGTAGTGATTTTTTTATCTATTCTCTCTATGCTATTAGATATTTCATATTTTAGTTTTTCATTGTTTAGATAGTATTCTATTGAACTTAATAGATTGCTATTTTTACTTGTTACTATTAAAATATTTTGTTCCATATTTTATTTCCTTTCATTTACTATATTTTATCATAAATATTTATTTTTAATTATTTTATTGTTAACTTTCCCTTATTCTTTAAATAAAAATGTTAGTATTTGATATTATAATTCTTTTCACTATACTTATTAACATAAAAATTAATAATTTTTAGTGGGATTAATTTTGTTTCGCTATAATTTTATAATATATATGGATAAGTTTAAATTTAACAAGTTTTATTGTAAAACTTGGAGGTGAAGTATATGGAAGCTATGGAGTTAGTTGGGTTAAATACTAAATGGCATAGATATCAAAAAGGACTTACACAGGAACAATATGCTGCTAAGACTAATTTTAAGATTGCTTATATTAGTAATATTGAAACTGGTGAAGCTAATCTTACTTGTAAAAATATCGATGCTATAGCCAAATCTTTTGGTATTAAGACTAAACAGTTATTTGACGAAGAAACTGCTTTGGAAGCAAAAAATTTACCAACTAGAGTTGATAAATATATAAAGAAATAATTATATTTAATTTTTTTCTATTTGAAAGGGGATAATACTTTTTATTGTATATCCTTTTTTTTGTACTTCATAGTAAATACTATCTAAAATATATTTACTTTTCTTTTTATCAATTTCTTCTTTATATAATGGCTCAATATGTTTATTAATTGTATTAAAGAAATCAATGTTACTATTTTCTGTTAATTCTTTGACTATACTTTTTATTGTATTAGTAATATTCTTATTATTTGTATCATTCGCTAAAGACTCCATTATTATTTCATTGAATTTTTCTTCATCTACTAAGGCCCATTTATTATTAGGACATATATATAAATTACTAGGTATTAGTTTTATTATGTTTATATAATAGTCTTCTAGCATATATATATATTTAGAATTAATTCGCTCTTTAACTAATTCATTAAAACTTTTATTTACTTCTATATTATTCTCATATAATTCTATTATTTCTTTCATTATCTTTTTACAATCATTATTTATTATACTTTTTATTTCCTCATCATATTCAAATTTTTCCATATAATATCACTCTCCTAATATTAAAATATAAATTGTTAAAATACGAATTAAGTAATATATATTATAACACTTATATGTATAATGTATTTATTTTTTTATTAAAATTTTCTTTTTTTTATTAAAATTCTTGTTTAATTTTTATTTAAGTTATTATTTTATAATCATTGTGAAATTAAAATAATAATACTATTATATATATTGGATATCATATTATTTTTTTATATTAAGAGTATTTATTTGATATTATATCTAGAAGTAACTTTAGGGCACTAGAATATAGCAAAAAAGGATATAAATAGTTAATTATTTATATCCTAAAATAAGTTTGTAGCTATCTGTTATTCCAATTACTAGGTAAATTAATTAGACTCTTTGGGTTTATTGTTCTATACACATAGTCACCATAATAATCTGGGCAACCACCTTTCTTATGCCAACTACATGATGTTATTTCTAGATGAAGGTGTGGTCCAAAAGAGTAACCTGTATTTCCCATATTTCCTATAGAAGTATTATGATCTATATATGGACCGTTAGAAATACTACTACTACTTCCTTTTTTGTAATCAACATAGTTAGACACAATACTACTAAACCTTGATAGATGAGCATAAGTTGAATATGTATAACGTCCACCTACATTATGTCTTAATACTACTATTAAAGCTCCTGCATTATCATATCCAGCGAAAAACAATTGTCCATCAGCTATTGGATATATTGGAATAGTTTTATTGCTGCTTCCTATATCAACTCCTAAGTGTACTGGATACCCTTTGTATCCTTGTGTTATGTATCCATATTCTATAGGCCTATAATAACCGTTTGCACTAGGCAAAGAAGAGCCTCCCTCAACTCTATATTGACACTTTAATATATCTTCATTTTCTCCACATCCTAGTCCCTTGTAGTATGTTAAATTACTTTTAGCTGATTTTATTTGTTCTTCTATTTTAGGCACACCTACTTTTAAACTAGCTGTATCTGCTTCTATTCTTTCCTTTTCGCTTTGTAGATTACTTTTTAATTTAGATAACTCATTTTTTTTGACTGATAGACTTTCTTTCTTTTTATTATTTTCCATTATTAGATTTTTTAATTCTTCCATTATTTGTTTATTATATTCTGTTAATTGTTCTACTATTGACATTCTATATATCATATCTGTAATAGTTGTTGCTCCAAAGGCATATTCTAAATAAGCATTTCCACCATTTTCTATTTGATAGTAGGCCATTATTTGTTTACTTTCTTCATTTTTTTCTGCTATCTTTTTATTACTTTCTTCTATTTCTTTTTGTAAAATTGCTATTTCATCTTCTGTTTGTTTTATTTGTCCTTCCAAGGATTTTATATTTTTCTTAATTTCTGCAACTTCTGTTTCGTTTTTTGCTATCTTATTTTGTTTTTCTTGTAATTCCTTAGTATATTTTTCTACTTCCTGTTCAAATTCTTTTATTGTTTTAGCATATATGTTAAGTGGAGAAATAGTTAATGTTATAACTATTACTAATAATACTATTTTAGCTTTTTTTATTTTTTTCATTTTTCAACTCCTATACTTTTAGGTATTTTCTAACAGCAGAAGATGAACCAATCATACCTACTATAATACCGATAATTATAGTTATTCCTACTATTGTGTATATAAATGGTGTTGGGGTAATTAGTGTTACTAGCGGAGTAAAAACATACCCATTCATAGCTTCATATAAATAAGGATAGCCAAATATTACAACGAGCACAGGTAAGATTGATCCTAATAATCCTAATATTATTCCTTCTATTATAAATGGTATTTTTATTGTGAAGTTACTCGCTCCTACTAATCTCATAATACTAATTTCTCTTTTTCTTGAGTATATTGTTAGTTTGATTGTATTTATTATTAAAAATATAGTTACTAGTATTAGTGCAATAACAGCACCATATGTTACTTTTTGAATAGAACTAAATGCTGATATTAACTTATCAACCATACCTTCTCCATATCTTACAACTGATACTTTATCTATTTTTTCAATTTTCTTTGCTGTATCTTTTATTTTTGCTACATCTTTTACCTTTATTTGGAAAGTATCTTTTAAGGGATTTGCTTCATCATTCCATTCTTCCATTACTGAGTTAAAAATATCTGATTCTTTTTGCATCTCTTTTTTTACATCAGCTTTACTTTTATACACAGTCTCTTTTTGAATTATATTTTCTATTCTTTGAAGTTCTAATTTTATGTTTTGAATCTCTTCTTCTGTTGCTCCACTATCTGCAAATACTACTATGGTCAAATCTTTTTCTATTTCTTGAGTAAAATTAGTAACATTATAAGATAATATTATTGATATCGCTACTATAATTAAGGTTATTGTAATACAAGAAATAGATGCTAAGGATAAACTGAAATTACGGAAGACACTTTTTAGCGCATCTCTGATACCCCTTCCTATCATTCTAAGTATTTTCATTATCATATGTTCCTTTCGCTTTATTATTTACAAGACGTCCTTCTTTTAAAGTGATTACTTGTTTTTTTAATTTATTTACTATTTCTTTATCATGCGTTACTACCAAAACAGTTGTTCCCCATTCTTCATTTATTTTTTCTATTATTTTCATAACTTCCATACTCATTTCTGGATCTAGGTTTCCTGTTGGTTCATCACATATAAGCATCTTAGGGTTATTAACGATAGCTCTTGCTATTGCAACACGTTGTTGTTCTCCTCCTGATAATTGATTTGGATAATTATGTATTTTACTCTTTAAACCAACTATTTCTAAGGACTTCAAAACCTTTACTCTTATTTCTTGTTTTTTAGCTCCTATTACTTCCATTGCAAAAGCTACATTTTCATACACTGTAAGTTTTGGTAAAAGGCGGTAGTCTTGAAAAACAATTCCCAGTTTTCTTCTTAATTTATATACTTTACTATTTCTTAGTTTGGCAACATTTATTCCACCTACTATTATTTGACCTGATGTTGGTTTTTCTTCTCGATATAGTAGTTTCATTAAAGTACTTTTACCGCTTCCTGAACCTCCAATTATGAAGACGAATGACCCTTTTTCTATATTTAAATTCAAATCGTACAATGCTGTTGTACCATTTTTGTATTGTTTTTTGACATTTTTGAGTCTTATTATATCCACTTCTATCATCCACCTTAACATAATTAGTATAGCATATATTTAGGCATAAAAAAAGACAATTATCGTCAAAATTATTGCCTTTATTTGCCACCTTTCACTTCATAGGCATTGTTTACTAAATAAAATACTTGTGGGTCTAATAATTTTATACTTTCTGTTATTTCAAAGTATTCGCTTGTTGGAATAACCGTTAAAATCATTTGACGTTTTTGATTTAAAAATCCTCCTTTAACATTAAATATTGTTGCTGAGTGTTTCATATCATTAAATAGAAAATCTTTAATGGTTTGCTCTTTCGATGTAAATATGTATATAGCTTTGCTTTTAGAACTTCCTAATATTATCTTATCTACGATAAGGCTGTTTATATATAATATTATTATGGCATACATTATCATATTAGTTCCAAAGAAGTAACTTCCTATTAATATTATAATAACATTTATTATAAAGTTTGTTTTTCCTATTGGAATACCATATTCTTCAAAGAGTATTTGACTAATTATTGGAAGTCCTCCATTTGAAAAGCCTGTTTTATAAATCATTCCATTAGCAAGTCCTCCAATAACACCTATAAATATTGATATGACTAATAAGTCTGTTAGATCTATATAAATATATTTAGTTAAGTAACTAGTTAACTCTACTAATATCGGATAGGCGAAAGTTGCTATTAATGTTCCTAGAGTACGTTTTTTGCCTAGATAAATATAGCTTAATACCAACATAATTAGAGAAACAACAAAGATTGTTATTGACGGATTAATACCATTTAAGTATTTATTTATAACAGCAAGTCCATTTACTCCACCTGTTACTATTTTAGTTGGTTGGAGTAATAGATTATATAAGAGCGCTGATACAAATAATGCTATTAACATTATTATATATCTTGATAAAAGTGTCTGATTTGACTTTTGTATTACTTTTTCTTTAATTGTTTTATCTTCCATTAAGCACCTCCAACCACTTCATAGGCATCGGTTACAACGAAAAATGCATTTTTATCTATTTCATTTATTCCTTCTTTTAGACGGTAATATTCTTTAGTTGGTAAAACACACATTAGAACAGTTTCTTTTTTGCTTTTAAATCCTCCTTCTGCACTTAATACTGTTACACTATGATGTAATTCATCAATGATATAATCTCTAATTTGTTGCTCCTTTTTAGTTATGATATAGAAAGCTTTAGAATCCGATATTCCTAATATTACTCGATCTGTTATATAACTTAATATATATAGTAGGACAATCGCATACATTATTTTATTAAGGCCAAATACCAACCCACTTAGAATTATTATTAGACCATCACTGAAATACATAGCATTTCCAATACTTATTTTACAGTATTTTGAGATTATTTGATTAACAATATCAGTTCCGCCTGTTGAAAATCCCGCCTTAAATACTAGTCCTGAACCAAATCCTTGAATTACTCCTGCAAAAATAGCTGATAGGAGTAGTACTGAAGTATCTAGGTTTAAGACATCATTTATATTTTGAGTCAGTTTTATGAAAAGGGGAAAAAGAAGACTTCCTAAAGCTGAATGTATTGTTTTTTCTTTTCCTAAAGCAAAATAACTAATTATTAAAAGAAGAACATCTATTACTGCGACAAATAATGATTGATCTATATTAAATAGATAATTGATTATTATAGAAGTTCCACTTACTCCTCCAGCTACTAGTTCATTTGGTGAACAAAATAAGTTAAAGGAAATAGCTGATAAAAGTACTCCTATTATTAGTTGTAAGTATCTTTTGAATTTTCCCTTTTGATATATGTCATGTAATATATTTTCTTTATTTTTTTCTATCATATTTCATTTGCTCCTTTAAGTATCCATCGATAAATAAGTCTATATATCCGTCTAAAACTTTTGAAACATTAGAAGTTTCGATATTCGTTCTATGATCTTTCACTAGTGAATATGGATGCATTACATAACTTCTGATTTGTGAGCCAAATTCTATATTTTTAGTTTCTCCTTTTATATGACTCATTTCTTTTTCTCTTTTCTCCTCTTCTAATATTTGAAGTTTTATTTTTAACACTCTTAAAGCTTCTTCTTTATTTTGAATTTGACTTCTTTCATTTTGACAAGTAACAACAGTCTTAGTTGGTAAATGAGTAATTCTTACAGCAGAATCTGTTGTATTTACTCCTTGCCCTCCACAACCTGATGAGCGGTAAACATCTATTTTAAGATCTGTTTCTTGAATTTCTATACTTATATCATTGTCTATTTCTGGCGTTAATTCAACTGATGCAAAGGAGGTATGTCTTTTATTATTTGCATCAAATGGTGATAGTCTAACTAAGCGATGTACTCCTTTTTCACATTTTAAATAGCCATATGCATTTTCTCCTGATACTTCAATAGAACAACTTTTTATACCAGTTTCATCGCCTTCTTGATAATCTAATATTTTAATTTTATAACCTTTTTTTTCACACCATCTACAGTACATTCTATAAAGCATCATTGCCCAATCACAGGCTTCTGTTCCTCCTGCACCACTATGAATTTCTAATATGCAATTTTTATTATCATACTTTCCACTTAGTAAGAGAAGTTTTTCTAATTCTTCTATTTTTTCAGTTATTTTATCTATATCTTCTTCAATACTTTTTAATATTTCATTATCATCAAGTTCTAATAATTCAATATTAGTATCTATATCATTTTTTGTTTTTTCTAGTGGAAGTACTATATTTTTTAACGAAGATATATCAGCAAAGATTTTTTTAGAAAGTTTCTCGTCACTCCAAAAGTTATCAGCTTGAGTTTGTTCTTCTAATTTTCTTATTTTCTCTTTTTTATTTTCAACGTCAAAGAGTCCTCCATAAGTCATTTATTTTATCTTTTTGTTTATTTAGTTCTCTTTTTAATTCATTTATATCCATTTTATCCCAACTTTCTAATCTTATTATACACATTGTTTTTTCATTTTAAACATTTTTATGTATATTTTTTTATTCTTTACATATTATATTAGTGAGGAAGGTTCACTATGTAGTGTGAAGATCCTCTGTATATAGATTGGAGCATATATGCTCCTTTTTTTGTTTCAATTATATTGATAAATTTATATATTTTAATTTAATTTTTCAAGACAATGTATATATTCTACTGTTGTATTTTTTAAATATGTTCTTTTTTTATCTGCTTTGAATCTTTTATGCTCTTTTTCATATAATTTGTATCTTCCGTATTTTGACATTATATTTTTTATTTCTTCTAATGGTATTATACCCTCGTCATTATAACTTAGTAGAATATATTTAAAATCTGCTTTTTCTATTATTTCTTCTAAGGCTTTAGTAGCTTCTTTTTTTATGCAATATTTGGATTTTTTATTTTCTTCTTTTCTTATTCCTGTTTTACCTTTTATTTCTGGATTATCATATAGTGCTATTGTTTCTAACATATGATAATTTGTATCATACTTTCTAGTATTGTATGGTGGATCCATATATAAAATATCACCTTTTATTTTTTTTATTAAGTTGTTACTATCTTCATTATATACTTCTAATTTTTTGCACTTTTTATTAATTATTACTTCTACAGGTTTTAATTCTAAATTATTACAAGCAGATTTTTTCATTTTTTTTAGAAAAGCTTCGTATACAGAAGCAGTATTAGCAACTTTATCAGCTGATTCTATTAAACTTGATATTAAGAAATTATATTCTGTTTCATTAATCATTTTTTCTTTTTTCCAAACTTCTATTTGTACTCTTATAGCATCTATTTTTTGGGCATTTTCTGCACTAAAGTATTGTCTTTCAAATTCGTTTCCTGCTGTTCCTTCTAATGAGTAGTTCTTATATATAAATCCTTTTTTATTTCTAATTTTATTTAAGTATTCGAATGGTTCTATATCATTTTCTTTTAATATTCTAAATTCTAATGTTTCATTGTTTTTTATAAAATGTTTTGCTGTTATGTAACTGTAATATTGAATATCATTAGAAATGATACTATAGCCTTTCTTTTTGAAGTATTTACCAACTGCACTTGTTCCTGCGAAAATATCACAAAATACAATATTATTTGACTCTGGTTTTATAAAGTCTTCTATTGTATCATCTATATATTGAAGTATTGAAGTTTTTGATCCTATATAGTTCATATTAAGCCTCCTCTTTTATTATAACATAATATGTATTGGTATAATTTGTAATATTTATATATAAAGCGTTTTATGTTATAATTTCATAAGGTGATTGTAGTGAAGAAAAAGAAGATTAATGATATCGACATGAAAAATTGGAAAAATTATGATGATATTATTACAGATAGTCTTTGGATTATAGATAAGAGAGATAATTCAGGTAATCATTTGGGTGACTATCATGGGAATTTCATACCACAAATACCTAATCAATTAATGAAGAGATATACTAAAGAAGATGATTGGGTTTTAGATGCTTTTGCTGGTAGTGGCACTACTTTAATAGAATGTCGAAAACTTAATAGAAATGGAATTGGGATAGATATAGATAAGGATATTTTAGAGGTTGCTAAGGAAAGATCAACTACAGAGATCGGTACTTCTGAACTAGAATTTATTAATGCTGATAGTGCAGTTGTTGATTTGAATAATATTTTGGTTAAAAATAAAATCGATAAAGTTCAGTTAATAATATATCATCCACCTTATTGGGATATAATAAAATTTAATGATTTAAAAGGAAATTTAGCTAATCTTAGTACTCTTGATGAGTTTTTGGATGGTTTTTCTAAAGTTATTGATAATACTGCTAAGTATTTAGAGCGTGATAGATATCTTGCAATTGTGATTGGTGATATTTATAAAAAAGGCAAATGGATACCTCTTAATTCGTATATTACGCAACTAATGTTAGCTAAGAATTTTTTATTAAAGTCTGTAGTTGTTAAAAATGTTTCTGAAACTAAAGCTAAACAAAATAATAAATCTATATGGAGATATAGGTCTTTGCTTGGCGGCTTTTATGTATTTAGTCATGAATATATTTTAATTTTTCAAAAAACGAAAAAGACAAATATTTAAAAATTTATTGAACTACAATAAATTTTTATTTGTCTTCTTTTAAGTGTTTTCTAAACTCAAGTGGATCATACCAAAAGCAACCTATACAACCCTGAGAACTTCCATCGTGATTTTCATCTCCACTATAAAATGACATAGGATAACCTAATTTTGTAGCATCAAACCTTTTGTTTGTTCTTCTGCATTCTTTACAAATTTGCCTTTTGGCATCATTTGCTGCTTTACTTAATGGTTGAAAGTCCTCTAATTTTTGAGTTCTAATATCCATTGCAGTATCATTTTTCCAGCCATTTTTATGATCTACCTCTGGTTTTGAAGTATTTAGTATAACACATCTTTTATTTTTGTAGTAGTTTTTATATCTGTTCTTATTACTTGACTTCCTATTCTGTCTTCTTCTTTTTTTAATCCATTTAGTCTGATTCTATCAATACCTCTAGATCTTTTATCAAATTCTATATAATAGTATTTGGCAATTGTTGACTCTTTTCTACACCAATCTGCTCCATTTTTAAACATCAAACTAGCATATTCATTAACAAATTCTGATTTTGATACCCATCTACTTTTTCCTTCATCATCAGGTTGTGCTAATTCAATAAATAAGTAGGGCTTGGTTCCTATTTTAAATTTTGGTTGATTCACTATTTTTCCTCCTCAAAGATAATTTCTTTATTTTCTTCTTTAAATGATATATATCTAATGGTTTCTATTTTATACTGTTTTTCTATCCTAATAGTATAGTTTTTTATGTCTTGATACATTTTTTTATTTTTTTTATTAGGAGTAGGGGCAATTATTGTAGGATGTATGACTACTAATTTGTTATAAGTAGGAACTATATAATCTTTAATCCAGTTAACATACTTTAACAACTGATTTTTTATAGATTCTTTAGGTTGTTCATCTTTTAATTCACAAACAATAATATCAGTTCTTTCGTCATTTTCTTGTATAAGGCAAATATCTATACTTTGCATTCCAACTCCACAAGAAACTTCATTTCCAATCCAAGTTATTTTATCATCCGTTACTTTTAACGCATCTATATTTGAAATATTTTGTAAAATATATGCTTGCATATGAGCCTCATAAGCTAGTTTTATGTTTTTTTTGTAAATTAACCTATTTTTTATATTTAAGGATTCCTTTTTACCTTTATAGGTTTCTGAGTTATTAGATGTAACTATTTTGTTTTCAGCTATGTCATAATTATAGTTATTTCCTATTAGTTTTTTATAATTATTTTTATGTCTAATTTTATTCATTATTTTATCATATTCATAATCTGTTATCATAGTGCATCCTCTATTACCCTTTAGTTTTCTATATATAAGGCTCCAGCACATTTCGCTTGGATGTTTTATATTATCTAATGAGTCTAGGCACTCTCTTTCTGTAATTCCTTGTTCATATACTTCATCAGGAGTAAACATAACTCTAAAAGTTAGATTTTTATTCAATTCATAGTTTAAATACTTGTCGTTGCATAGAAAAGGAGCTTCTATTGCCTTAAAACTTGCAAAAAACATTCCATCATGATCTTGTGTTTTTTGTAAGTAAAATAATATATTATCATTTTTTTTAATTCTAGATATATCGGCTATCATTTCAGTTAATTGTCTTTCTACTATTCCTTCTATTTTGATATCGTTATTTATTAAGTAATTACAATCATATTTTTTTGCTCCTGTACCAGCAAATTTATATTGCAAGTGGATTGATAATGTTCTTCCGTCAACGATAAAAACATGAGCCATTTTATCACCTACTTCATTGAAGAATATTTTATCATAATTTTTATCTATATACAATTTTAATTTTTCTTCCCTTATTATTAAGTGTAAACAGTATCAAAACTTTTGAATGTAATTTTCTGCTTCTTGTAAAATCCGTTAAATTTATTCTGCTTTTTATTAAGTTGTCACTATTTATTTTTCTTCTTAACTATTCTATACTATATATCAAATACTTCATTATTAACTCTTTATTCTAATATTATTCTATCAAAAAAAGATAGACATTTAAAACTATCTTTATAAAAAGTCTCATAGGTATCAATGCCTTTAATTAATGATATTGCATATTTATGGCCTTTAAGCTACTTCCCACAGCATTGCTTACATTTCTTACCATTTTCATACTCTTCTGATCTTAAGTATATATAGTATTTGTAAATATTTTTAAATAAAATTTACATTTATTCGCTAAACTGATTATATCGTATTTTATTTTTCTTAAATTCTTTTTATTCAATTAATACTTATCCATACCAGATTGATAGGAAACTCGAACTTTTCGAGTAGTAATAGAAAACGACTTGTCAAAAAGTCGTTTTTATGATATTATGCATATAGATGAAGAATTCTTCATACAATAAAAAGGGAATACTTAACCTTTCCTTGTTTGAGTGTTCACCAGAATGTGGTTAGCACTTAATCTACGAAAGTAAATTGAGTGCTTTTGTCTTATTATAGATTACTATATTACCAAAGTAAAAAGTAAGGCTATGAGTAAGAAGATAATTAGAATAAGTGATAAGATTAAAAAATCTTTCTTATGCATATCATCAGCCTCCTTTCATTTGAAAGTAGGCAAACACTCAACGATTAAATATTCCTAAAATAATTATACAAAACAAATGTTTTTATTACAATAAATTTATACTAAGTTATGACAATTTAGTAAAACACACTTGCATATTGACAATATCAATATGTATATATGGAGATATTTAAATGAATAATACTATTAAAGGTACAAGTTGTTATGCAAATGCTAAATCAGGAAATCTCGTTTCAATAACAGGTGACGGTGGAAATGCTTGGGGATTTTATGGACAATCATATAAAAAGTTAGCACCAAGTCTAAAATTATATGAATACTGGCGTGATAATCCTGATCATTTAAGTGATATGGAATTAATTGAATATTATGTACAACAATACTATAATCATCGTTTAATAAATTTAAATGTTGAAGAACTTTTTAATATTTTAAGAAACAAATTTGGAGAAGAAATTATTCTTTTATGCCATGAATTACCAAGCGAATCACCAATGATGGATAAAAAACATTTTTGTCATAGAAGATTAGATGTAGATTATTTTGAACTTGAAACTGGAATAATCATTCCTGAAATAGGTATTGATGAAAGTGGTATTATAACTTATTATGAACAACCAAATTATAAAACTATTTTAAAAAAAGTTATGAAAAAATAATATTTTATATAGCAAAAGTTGTTATACCTCATCCTTTAGGGTACATATAGATAGCATAATCATACCTTTTCCCTTTTTAACATCTACACTTAATAAGGCTTCATTAATTACTCATTTCTTGATTACAGGCTTCTGTTTCTATCATTATTTTATCAAGCTTGTTATATTCTAAGACCATTTAATTTGTGTTCTCACTTATACTCTTGATAAATAATTTAACCTGAAAAATAAGATATAAATATTAAATTATTTACATCTAAAGTATACTTGTAATCTATCTTTCAAAATAATGCTATTTGTTCATTGTTTTTTATTTCTTTTTTATACGCACTAATAATATCTTTCATATTATATAATATTCCATATTTATCGCATTCATCAGTAAATATTTTGTATAAGTACTTATGATTAGGCACAGTACAATAATATTTATTCCCATAATATTCAATATACTTTTGTTTCAAGCCTTTAAAATTTCTGTCTAACACTTCAAAATAGTAATCTCTTTGATTATCTCTTAAAGTCATTCCCATATAAGTATGAATAAATCTTGCACCATATTGGCTTGCTAGTCTCACTAATTCCTTTATATCTTCTTCTTTATCAGTAATAAATGGCAAAATAGGATTCAACATAATACCTGCAAATATTCCGTTCTTACTTAATTCACTAATTGCTTTAAATCTATTTGAAGAAGCACATACATTAGGCTCTATTATTTTAGATAAATCATCATTTGATGTTGTTATAGTAAATTTAACAATGACATCATTTTTAGCATTTATTTTTTTTAATAAATCTATATCTCTCAAAATTAAATCACTTTTTGTGTCAATAGAAACTCCATATCCATATTTTGAAAATAGTTTTAATGCACTTCTAGTCTGTTCATATTTTATTTCTAATGGATTATAAGTATCTGACATTGATCCAATACCTACAACACCTTTTTCTCGTTTTCTTGATAATTCTTGTTCTAAAATTTGAAGTGCATTTTCTTTTCCTTTAACAAGATCAAAATTTTCTATATGATAGCAATTACTTCTGCTATCACAATAAATACATTTATGAGAGCATCCTCTGTATAAATTGATATTATAATTAACACCATACCATTCAGATCCGTCTTTTACTTTTGTAAGCATTGTTTTTGCTTTTATGTATTCCATTTTTTACTCCTTTATCAATTTTTCAAATGAACTTGCATTTAATATTGTATTTGAAATAAATTTTCCTTTATAAAAATTAGCCCAATTATTAAATATGCAAGGAGCATTTTTTGCTTTATCTAAAGTATCTATTTTTATAAAGTTAATTTTAATATTATTATCTTTTGCATATTCAGTTAGTTCTTTTACTTCATATTCAACATAAGGACATTCTGGACTATAATAAATCGTAAATTCATCATTATCAATTTTCATATTTCTAGCATTATCATTAAATTTAGGTGTTTCATTATCATCAAATTGTAATGCCAATAATTCATAATCCCCTATACTATCTACAACTTTAAATCCATAGTGCTCAAAAAATTTCTTTTCTCCAATAAATGGTTTTTTCTTTTTAGAAGTTAAAGTACACATTCCACTCATACCTTTTTCTTTAGAGTCATTGATAGCATACTCTAACAATTCTTTTGCAATACCTTTTCCTTTAAAACTTCCTGCTACCCATAGACAGTAAATATATTCATAATTCTTACCACTAATAGGAATCCAGGCAGTTTCTATTGGCTCATATTCAATGAATGTTTTTCCTCTTGCATTTAATTTTCTAAATACATGACCATTTTTTAATTTTCCTTTTATCCATTCTTTCTTTTTATCTACTCCATATTGATGTTTAGGATCACCAATAGCACAGCATATATGCTCATCATCTATGTTTTCTAATGTTAAATTTATATATTCATTCATTTTACTTTACTCCTTAATAAATTAAAATTTAAATTACTATTTCCTCTTAATTGGATGTCTTATAACAGTCTTTAATTTGCTTACATCACATTTTCTTGGGTCACTTAAATATATTTCATGATGATATCTTGTATCTGTTATATCTAATTCGTATCATTGATCCATAACAAATTTGTGCATATCCTCAACTGTTGCTGGTTCATTATCATAGGAACCTATATGCATACATTGAACGCAAGCACCCTCATCATAAGTGAAAAATTCAACTTTTGAAAAATCTTGTTTCTTTTTTGCTTCAGAAATAGCCCAGTCAAAATCTTTTTTCGTTACAAAATCAGGTAATCTAATTATTGATATAAAGTTCATTGTTCCTTTATTATTATAATCAATAGTTCCTTTTATACCATCTTGCCACCAAAAGCCCTCTAACGGTGTACAACATATTCAAAGAAGCTATCAATTTTATATAGTAACCCTATTGTGTTTTGATATTCTCTATTTTCTTCATTAGGATTTCATTTTCCTCTTACTGCAATATAATTCATTTTGGAACTTCAACTATACTAGATTTATTCTTCGGCAGATAAAACTCCTTATATTCTTTCTTATAATCAAATGCCATATTTTATCCCTCCCATCACTTGATACATAAATTATAGCAAACTTAATATGACAAAAGATTGTCATATTAAAAATAATTATTTATACTTTTATTTAATATATCTATAATTTCCTTTTTCACAAAAGATGGCTCTAACACTTTTATATGCTCACCAAAAGAAAGAATATATCCATAAATCCAATCATTAAAAGGTAACTGGGCTTTTACTAGAAAGGTATTATCAATATCTGTTATTTCTGATTCATCAAATTCATCATAAACTCTATAGGCTAAACATTTATCAATTTGCAACACTAATTTTACCATCTTAGGTGGTTTATCATTTTTATCAAAATCAATATCCATAGTTCTTTCAAAGTTTTGACTTAAAGTTTTAAAATTTTTAATTCGCATCAACTTAAAAAAGCGATAATCATTTTTTTCTTGATCAAATCCACATAAATACCAAGAATTATATCTAAAATATAATTTTAAAGGTTCAACTTTTCTTTTTGTAGTCTTTCCATAAGAATTAAAATAAGAAAATTCGACAACCTGTTTATTTAAAATGGAATTTTTAATTAAATTAAAAACTTGATTATGTGTATCGGATTCACCCCAAACAGAAAAATCAACATCAAACCAGCTTTCTTCATCTTTAGAGAAAATATTTTTTAATTTTTCATAAATATTATTATTATCAATTTGTAATTTATTCATTCCTTCTAATGAAAAGAGAATTTGATTTTGTTCTTCATTTGTTAATAGTGATTTATCAAATTTATAATCTTCTAATAAAAATATCCCACCATTTTTTCCTTTAGACATATATATTGGTATATTTAATTCACTTAACAGTTCTATATCCCTGTATATTGTTCTTGTTGATACTTCAAAATATTCTGACAACTCTTTCGCAGTCATTGTTTTTTTAGAAAGTAATAAGTATATTATTCCAAATAAACGATTTTGTTTCATCTTACAGCTCACTTTCAAATAACTATTTATCTATTAGATACATTATATCAAAAAAAGAACATCTTTTATAGATGCTCTACTAAATAAATTGTAATTTACTATTATTATCTTCAATAGTTTTAGTTATTTCATCTTCAGATAACTTAACAAAATTCTGAACATCTAGTTACTATTGCTTTTGCATTAATTTTTTTTGTTCCTTTTTCCATAAAGTAAAGTATCTCATCTTTAAAAATTCTACTATGAGGTATTTTCCTTCCCACTGCACCTATTATAATCATTGTTTTACTACCATCTAAAATTTTTGATAATTCTTTTGATTTATCATCACAATATACTAAATGTACCATAATTACATCCCCAATCTTTTAAACAAATTACTATTTGTCTATTATTTCTATTATATTAAAGTTGTGTTCAACTTAAGTTTAATAAAAGCTAATTTATAAAATTCAATATCTAGCACATATTGTCATTATTCAAGTTTTCTAACATGATATCGTTAATATATTACCATTATTATCAAAAATAGCGAATTCGTCTTTTCCATAGAAAGTTTTGTGAATTTTTTTGCAATATAAACCTTATCCTTTAATTCTTCATATAGACCATTTACATCATCTACATTGATAAACAAAGTAAATGTTGGAATGATTTCAGCTTTTTTTAAAGTGGAATACTCTTCTAACAAATTGTTTTATTCCTGAAACATTATAGAAATATTATCTTTGCATACTATAGAAAATTCTAATACCTCCCCATTTTCTGGAACACTTAAAACCTTTTGAAATCCTAATTTTTCTTCATAAAATTTTACTGTTTCTTTTACATTTTTCACCATAATATTAACTGTTATATTTTTATACATATTCTATCGCCTCCGAACTTAATTATATAATAAGAAAAATTATATATATTGTAAAAAACAGACATTTACCTATATTTCTCTAATAGTTGTAATGGAGAAAAACCTGTGTACTTTTTTATTTCTTTTATGAAATGAGACTGATCATAAAAACCACACATATTTGTAATATCAATTAAAGTCATTTCATTATCTATCAATAAAGTTAAACAGAAATGTAATCTTAAAATATTTAACATTACTTTAGGAGATACCCCATAATTTGCTTTAAATATTCTATAAAGTTTTCTTTCATGATAACCATAGTCTTTAGCAATCTTTACAGCATTTTGTTCTTGTGGACTTTCATATAATTTATCTATTATTTTTATAGTTTGATTAAAAGAACTATTCTTAATTTTTTCTAATAAATAATCTCTAAAAATATTCAATCTCTCATTAACATTAATAGTATTCAATATTTTTTCTAGATAACCATATTTATCGATTTCAAAAAAGGGTATAGGATGATCCATAATCTTATCAGTATTGACTCCAAATAAAATAGAAAAAGCACTAGGTTTTAATCTAACCCCCATAAAATCGGTTCTTTTATTTAATTCAAAAGGAACAGTATCTTTACTAAATCCTGCAAAACAAATAGTTCTATTAGAAAAATTAACTACTATGTCAATACAAGCATCTGGAAGTATATAATTGTATATTGTTTTATTTAATATTTTTTGAGTTTGCATTATCGAAATGCACATGCAATAATCATTTAATTCCTCAAATTGATATTCGGTATATATAATATTTTCATTAAATTCTTTATCTAATAAATATGGTATTTGTTTTGGATAATACATTTATTTCAACTAACTTTCATATTGTAATTTCTAGTTATACTCTATTGAAAATTATTGTTTTATCTTTTATTGATATTTTACCAACTTCATATCCAAATTCTTTTGCCTCTTTCTTATAATTCAAAAAGGAATGATCTATTTCAAATCCTATAATGTTTTTAATTTCTTCATAAGTTAATTTATAATTTTTTTTATTATTATTTTTCAAATACTTCCATAATGTCTCATATTTGCTCATACCTTAACACCTCTAAAACTTATAATTCAATCTTCAATTTTAATAATAATATCGTACGCAGTAGAACATTCTTCTTTTGATAATTTTGTTTCTTTAACAAGATATTCTATTGCTTCATCTTTGTTAGAAAAATCTTTTAATTTTTTTTTTACTTTTTTAAATTTCTCAATAACATCTTTAATTTTGTTATTCATAATTTTACCTCACTTTCAAAGTGTAATTTGTAGTTATTTCCAATAACCTGACATTTCAAAATCTACACAATTAAATTCTTTATTTCTTCAAAAGTGTGTTTTGCCATAATCTCACACTCCTAAATTGTAATTTATCATTGTGATAGAACAATCAAGTCTTCTTTTTTATACTTATTATGACCTTTTAGGCTTTTCTTATATTTCCAACATTTAATTGCTTCATCTAAACTTTTATCTTTATTACACTCGAAAAAATCTCTAATATAAGTGTTATATTCAAATTGTTTATCAATAGTAGTTTTATTTTTCTTTTTATCTTCTAGTATCTGATAATATGCTTGTATTGATTCTTGATAAGTTTTTCCTGCATTATTTTTTAACCATTTTTGAAATAATACATTAAAAGAAAAACTATTTCCTATTTGTTCTTTATAAAACTTTCTATGCTTTTCGGAACAAACAAAATTGCTCTCTATTTTTGTATCAAGTGTGATAATATCAGGTATATTTGTTTTTGCTTTATTATGAGTTTTAAATGTCTTTTTTCCTGTTTCTAAAAATTCTATTATTCTATCAGTTAATTCTTCTTTACTACCTGTTGCTTGTAAATTATTGTTTTTACAAAAACTTACTAATTCTTCTTTTAAATAATAAAACTCTTTAAAAATTTTACTATCCAAATTTATATCTAATATAGGTCTTTCACTCATAATAAACCTCACTCCTAAATTGCAATTTGTTATTTAATCGGAATGTAGATTTCAATAATAGAATCTTCTTTATTCCTATGAAATCTATAATCATATCTTTCAAAATAAACAAATCGTCTGTTTTTTATTAAAATATTATTTCTTAATTTACTATTAAATATTTTACGATAATTTTGTGATAATTTCACATTGTTACTTAATGACCTTGATAGTCATACCTTATTCCTATTACATTAAATTCTTCTAATTCTATTATTTGATAATCCATCTCTTTTACCTTTTAAATTTGTGTGTTGTTATAATTGTGTAACTATATGAGTTAATAGTTATTGTTATATTATCAATTTCACAATACCAATTTTTATCTAAAACTTTACTCTTACAATACTCACAACATCATCAGTATCTAATTTAAGATTTTTCATAATTCTATAAATCCCCGTTTTGGTAGTATGAAATTTATCTATATTATCTAATAATATTTGCTTATTTTCCAATATTTCAACTCCTCTGCGAACTACTATTTATCGTTCTGTTTATATTTATAATTGTATCATGAAAAAAGCAAATCTTCTATATCAGTTTTTTTCTCTTATATCATTACTTATTATATTATTTTCACTATCAAGAATAAATACATCTCCAGAATCTCTTTCAATTATATCAAGTATTGAATTAAGCGTTGTACTTTTTCTTGCTCCATTTTCTCCTATTAGTCCAACAATACTTCCTTTTGGAACATTAAATGAAATATTATCCAAAGGAAAATCATCATATTCTTTTGTTATATTTTCGATTTTTAAAGCATAATCTGACATTTTATTTTTCCTCCTCAATGTACTTGTTTGATAAGCACATTATGTTACATTTTATATTCTATGTCAACAAAAATTAAAAAAGGTCTATCATTTCTGATAACTTTAATATTACAGGTTAATAATTTTCTGAAGTTTCTAAACTATTTTATCTTTCACTTTTTTATAATATAAAAACTATAAATTCCAAGTAATAAATAAGTTGGTAAAATAATATATAAACTTATACTTGGATAAGTTGTCGTAGTTGTAAAACAATATGGTAAAGCACATACATCTATTATAAAATGAATAATAATTGGTAGCCAGAGATTATTAGTTTTTTTATATATTGCACCAAAGTATATACCCATAGCAATAGTCCATATTACTTTTGTAATTATAATAAGAATTGGTTGTCCTAAAACACCTAATATATGTCCTAAACCAAAAATAACAGATGATGCAATAATTGCTATAGTCGTATTATCTTTCTTTTTATAGCATATTTTTTCAATAAAATTTAACAATAAACCTCTTACATATAATTCTTCAACTATTGAAACACCTATATAATATATAATTCCCTCAATTAATACTTTCCATATTGTTGGATTATAATTAAATGGTTTTAGTCCTATATAAAATGCGATTCCTGATATGATTCCTACAATAATTCCTACTATACCATATTTATTTAATCCATTTTTTAAGTTGTTTACACTAAGTCCTAGTTTCCAATTAGGACAAAGATATTTTAAAGTTAAAAATGCGATTATGCTAATAATTATAAAGTTAAACATTAAAATAAAATAAAATGGTGTTATATCTAATATTTCAATATTTATAAATAAGGCACTTGGTAATCCACTTATATCCATAAATGCTAATACAATTGTAAGAATACCTATTATTACTAATTCTTGTTTTTTCATCATATGCCTCACTTCCAAATTGTAATTTAATGATATATTTTATTTTTATTTTTTCTATAAATCACATAGATAATAATAAATGATAAAATCTGAGCAATCATTATTCTTATTATCTGTAATTCATCTGCACCAGATTTTGTTACTATATGAATAAGATTTGTAGCAATAATATTATTAAATAAATGATCTCCTATTCCAATAAACAAACTACCAGTCATTTGATATAACAAGCCCCATTTAATACTCATAATTCCAGCAAGAATAATATAGCCTATTGTCATTACAAGTAAATTAACCAAATTTATCTCGCCATATACATATGATTTTAGAGGCATTACAAAATGCCATATTCCAAATAATAATGCCACTATTAAATTTGCATTAAAAAAAGTATTTTTGTTATTAATTATTTTCAAAAAGAAACCTCTAAACATTCCTTCTTCCATAATAACATTTATAATATTCATAACGATGCATAAAAGAAAGAATACTAGTTCTGTTCTTTTAACTTCTTTTCCAACTAAAGAAAATCCATTAACATATATTTCAAAATTAGGACTATTTGAATTTAGATATAGAATGAGATATTCTATGAAATAAGATATTCCAAAACAAAGTAAACCTAGTAATAATCCATATGATAAATATTTATACCAATTACTTTTCGTAAAACCAATATCTTCAAATTTATAATTCATAATTTTGATTAAGATAACTAATATTATGATTGCTATTAGTTTGTGAATGAAATTTTCTGCTATAAATGTTTCATCAGTTTTAATAATAAAATATTCTATCATTCTTACTGCTATACACAATATGAATATAAAAATGCTACTCAAAATTGGCTTATTTAAAATATACTTTTTCATATGTCATCTCCTCAAATTACTATTTTTTTGTTCTGTTTACTTTAATATTATATCACGTTTCCTAATATTATTATAGATATCGTGTTTATTCTATTTCATATTCATAATCATCAAATAGATTGTAATCTACTTCTTTTTCTTTAAACCATCCTATATCTTCATCCCACTCTATTTCTTGATTTTTAAGTTTATCAAGATTATTTAAAATTGAAGATTAAAATATCCTTTTTCTCCTCTAACTTTTTCGATAATTAAATATCCATATTCCTTTAATTCTTTAAGCGTAGACTTAATAGCTCGTTATTGTTCTTTACATACTTTGCAAATACCATTTAAAGAATAATTCCAATTTTCGGGTAATGACAACATAAAATACAATAACCCTTTTGCTTTTAAACTTAAATTTTTATCCATTAAATGGTAGTTACTCATTACTGTATAATTTGTAGTTTTTTATATCTTAAACCCCATAAACATCACCCTTTCATTTTTATTGATTTATTAACTAAATTTTATGCAACAAAATACTTTTCAAATTTACTAACTATTTCTTCTTTTGTGAATATATGTGCTAGATCTCTATCAGGTTCATCATACTTGGAAATCTTACTTTAATAGATGAATCATATTTTATAAATTGAACTATTTAAGCAGCCTATGCAAAAGATGATTTAATTACTTTAAGTATCTTTTCAAGTCTCATCTTTAAATGATTTTTAATAATATATTGATATGTTTCATTGTATGATGTTTTAGTTTTATATAACAATATTATTGCATCCGATAATCTAAATAATCACTATAAGATACTTCAGATGGTTTAAAATTGTGCCCTGTTTCTAAATAATAATTTAAGGCTTTAATTCCTACTCGTTCTGCTTCCACCTTAGTTTTAAAACCAGATTTATTAATATATTTTCTTTTTCCATCTTGAGGTGCTATTTCAAATCTATATTGAAATACATCTTCTATTTTCCGAACACTTACTTTTGATATTTCTTTTCCTCCTACTAATTTATTAGTAAGCGAAGAAAAAAGATGGCACGAATGCTATCTTAAATTTGTTTTCATAAAATTTTTCCTTTATTTTAAAGGTTTTTTGCTTTTTTAGATGATCCAAAAAATTTTTATGGGAACAAAATGGGAACATTTTACATATTTTTCTTTCCATTTTGTTCCTTTTTTAATTTTAGATTACTGAAAAACCTTATAAAATATGTTATTTACCACAACATTGTTTGTATTTCTTACCAGAGCCACAAGGGCACTTATCATTTCTACCTATTTTTTCGCTTTTTTTAGGTGATTTTTTTGTGTTTTCTTTAACTTCATTAGTCATTAATTTTTCCTTTTTTACTGATTTTCTTTCAATATTCTGACTTTTATGTATTTCAGCTTTTGATAAAAATACTGTTACATCTTTATCTATTTTTGCTAACATACTATCAAACATATCAAATCCTTCAACAGTATATGCATGTAGCGGATCTTCTTGACCATATCCTCTTAAATATATACCTTCTCTTAGATGTGACATTGTATTAATATGCTCCATCCAATAATTATCTATAACTTGAAGAGTTAGGGCTTTTTCAAATTCATCTTTTACTTCTGTTGGAATTTCTTTTAGTTTTTCTTCGTATTCTTCTATTAATTTTTTATAAAGTGTATCTATAACTTCTTCTTTTTCTAATTTATTAATAGATGATTTTTTAATATCGTTTTTTAGTAAATTTTCGTTTGCAAATTCTACTATTTCTGTAAAATCATCGTCATTTAATTCATTATCAATTATATAATGAGAGTTTACTAAGTCTTCTATATAATGTCTAAATGTCTCTAGGGTTTCTGTATGAATTGAATCATTATCTAAAATATTATTTCTTCTATCATAAATTATCTCTCTTTGACTATTTATTACATCATCATATTGTAGAAGTTGTTTTCTAACATCGAAGTTATTTCCTTCAACGCGTGCTTGAGCAGTTCCAATTGATTTAGTAATTGTTTTACTTCTAATAGCTTGTTCTCCAATACCAAGGGATTGCATCATTACTTTAATCCTATCAGAACCAAATCTTACCATCAGTTCGTCTTCCATTGAAACGAAGAATTGAGTATATCCAGGATCTCCTTGACGTCCAGAACGTCCTCTTAGCTGATTATCTATACGGCGAGATTCGTGTCGTTCTGTTCCAATTACACATAATCCCCCTAAATTTCTTATTTCTTCTGATAATTTGATGTCAGTTCCACGTCCTGCCATGTTGGTAGCTATAGTTACTGATTTGTGTAGACCTATTTTAGAAATAATTTCTGCTTCACGTTCATGATTTTTTGCATTAAGTACTTCATGTGGAATTTTAGCTTGCTTTAACATACTACTTATTAATTCACTAGTTTCTATTGCAATTGTACCTATTAATACAGGCTGACCTTGTTCATATTTTTCTTTTACAAACTTTATAATTGCTTGATATTTAGCACCTTTTGTAGCATAAACTAAATCTGCAGCATCAATTCTTTCAATTTCTTTATTGGTAGGTATTTCTATAACATACATATTATATATATTCCTAAATTCTTCTTCTTCTGTTTTAGCTGTTCCTGTCATTCCTGATAATTTTTTATACATTCTAAATAAGTTTTGGAAAGTTATTTGTGCTAATGTCTTAGTTTCTTCGTTTATTTGTACACCTTCTTTAGCTTCTATCGCTTGATGCAGTCCATCACTGTAGGCACGCCCTTTCATCAAACGTCCAGTAAATTGGTCTACAATTACAATTTCTCCGTCTTTTACAACATAATCAACATCATTAGCCATAGAATAATTTGCACGTAATGCTTGATTAATAAAATGTACTAAAGTAGCATTATCCATATCATAAAGGTTTTTTATATGAAATATTTTTTCTGCTTTTTCACTACCCTTATCAGTTAAATTAACGCTTTTTGTTTTTTCATCATATATAAAATCTTCTTCCTTTTTTAAACTTTTAGCAAAACGATCTGCATCGATATATAGATTGGCACTATTCATTCTTCCACCAGATATAATTAATGGAGTACGTGCTTCATCTATTAAAACAGAATCTACTTCATCTATGATAGCAAAATTTAGTGGTCGTTGGACTCTTTCTTCTTTATGAGATACCATATTATCTCTTAAATAATCGAAGCCAATCTCATTATTAGTAGAATATAGTATGTCACAGTTATATTCTGCTTGCTTTTCCTTAGTAGATAATTCTCTTAAGTTTACTCCTACTGTTAATCCTAAAAATCTATGTATTCCGCCCATCCAATTAGCATCACGACTTGCTAGATATTCATTAACCGTAATTACATGTACTCCTTCTCCTGTTAAGGCATTTAAATAGGCTGGTAGCACACTAGTTAAAGTTTTTCCTTCTCCTGTTTTCATTTCAGCAATATTACCATAATGAATTGCACAAGCTCCTAGTATTTGTACATAATATGGTTTTTCACCAATTACTCGAAAACAAGCTTCTCTTGCTACTGCAAATGCTTCTACTAAAATATCATCTAAGGTTTTTCCATTTTTTAATTCTTCCTTAAATTTTTCTGTTTTTGCTTGTAATTCAGTATCTGTTAGAGCTTGCATCTCTTCATCCAATTCTAATACTTCATTAGCTATTTTAGAAAACTTTTTAAGTTGTTTATATTCATGATCAAATAATTTTCTTAATAAATTCATTTTTATCTCTCCTTAAGTATTTATTCTATCAAAAAAGAAGCTTAATTTAAAGAGCTTCTATATATTTTTAATTAATTTAATTATTCTGATGTTATTACACCATAATCATTATTTTTTCTTCTATAAACAACTGATGGTTTATTTGTTTCACTATCAATATACATATAGAAATCATGATCAAGTAGTTCCATTTGAAGAACAGCCTCTTCTTCACTCATTGGTTTTACTGGTATTTTCTTTCTTTTAGCTATTGGAGTATCATTTTCTTCACTTTCCATTTCTTCAATATTGAAGTCTTTCTTTACTTTGTTATGTTTCATGATTTTGGTTTTGTTTTTTCTAATTTGTCTTTCTAGTTTATCTGTTGCTTTATCTACTGCTTTATAAAAGTCTGTTTGAACTTCTTCTGTTCTTAAGATACATGATTTTAGAGGAATAGTGATTTCTACAATTTGATTAATATTTCTAATTTTGACTACTATATTTGCACGAACTGATTCGCTATTATCTAGAAATTTTTCTAGCTTTTCAATTTTTTCTTTTATATAGTCTTTCATAGAGTCTGTTATCTGTATTTTATCTCCTCTAATAATAATTTCCATAATATCATCCTCCTATTTATATTGTAACAGATTGTAATTTTTAAATCTATATTTTTATCATAAAAAAGGAAAGAACCACTATTTTGAGGTAGCTGGTTCTTTCACCAAATTGACTTCTTGGGCTTGATATCCCTTGTTTGTGCTGATTAATTTAAATTCTACATATTGTCCTTCGCTTAAGGTTTTATACCCTTCAGAATGTATTGCAGAATAATGAACAAATATATCCTCATCTTCCTTATATTCTATGAAGCCATATCCCTTTTCATTGTTGAACCATTTTACGCGTCCAATCATATTAACACCTCACCTTCTTACTACTATCAGTAACCCTAAAGTATTAGGGCCAACTGATACAACATATTTGCTTGTGCGCATTATTATTGTAGCAAATGTAAAATGTATTTGAAATATTTTTCCTTTAATTGTTATTTTTGATCCTTTTTTGGTTATTTTTTATTTCGTTTAAAAAGTATTTTTATATTTTAATGTATAAACTATTCTATTTAGCTCTTTTAATATGAATTATTAATTCATATTGCTATAATGATTGAGTGAGGTTGGTAGTATGAAAGAAAAATTTTTAAATAGTTCTATTAATCTGATTTCTAAATATCAGAAAGTAGATGAAGGTGATATTTTAAAATTAAGATATGGTTTAGAAGGTTTATATCTTACATTAACTAAATTGATTGTTATAATTTTATTGGCTTCTATTTTAGGAATCTTTAGGGAGATTATTATATTACTTATATTGTTTAATATTATTAGGTATACTGGTTTTGGTTTTCATGCTAAAAATAGTTTGGAATGCTTAATTATTTCTACTATATCTTTTGTACTTTTACCATATTTATTATTAAAATTAAATCTTAATAGGGATATAATTTTAATAATTGGGGTTTTTAGTATAATATATCTTTTCTTTTATGCACCTGCTGACACACCCAAAAGGCCTCTTCCTAATAAAAGAAAGAGAATCATTAGGAAAGCTATAACAGTATTCACAGCTTGTGTATTTACAATAGTTGCTTTTATTTTAAATAATTATAATATTTCAATTTTGCTAGTTTGTGCTGTTATTATTGAAAGTATAATGGTTAGTCCTATTACTTATAAAATATTTGGACAACCTTATAGAAATTATTTAAACTATAATAAGGCTTAAATATCATGGCAGTGATATTAAGTAATAGAATACAAAGGAGGGATTTTAAGTGAAACTAATAACAAAAGTTATGGCTGCTGTTGCTATGATGGTTGTTGGAAGTGCTAGTATGGGTTGCGTTATGCTTTTAATAGATGAACCACAAGCATTAGATTCAATGATTGATTAATTTTTTTAAGGATAATAATTATCCTTTTTTTATTTCCATTTTTTTATTTGATATTATAATCTTTTGAACATACATTTTATTAATTATTTTTGTTTCAGCATTTATCCATTCTGTTTTTTCTACTAGCTTTTTTGCTAAATACAACCCTCTTCCGTGATTTTTTCCTTTTGTAGTATAACCATTTTTACTTAATTTATCTATATCTATTTTTTCTTCAGCAAATGTATTTGAAAAGACAAATTCTATTTTATTATCTATTGAATACATTTCTATACCTAATAGTTTATTTTTACTTTTTGATGATGCTTCGATGGCATTATCTAAATATATTCCTATTAAATTACATATTAGTTTTATATCTTCTATATCAAGACTTTTTAATTTTCCTTTTATACTTTTACTTATATCTATAGTTACTTTCAATCTATTATTTGTTGCGACTATAAATTTATAATATAATAACCCCTTTATTCCTCCCTTTGGTATATTTTTTAAACTATTTATTATATGACTATCATTCTTCTTATATTCTAATATTATATCATCTATTATATTAAGTGCTTTATTTTTTTTATTTTCTTTTATATAACTTCTTAATACTATAATCTCATTTTTAAATTCATGATTATTTAAATTTATCTTATCGATACTATCTTCGAATGTTTGTATATATTTAAATAATGAATCATTTTCCTTTTGTAATTCTTGATATTTATTATTATCAATAAAAAATATAATTAATATTATCATAAATGTTATAACTACCATTACGTTTATAAAATATGACATATTAAATTCAAATATATCTCCTATATTGTATAATATACATGCCATTAATAAAAAAATTGATACGCATATTATAATCAATGAAATTATGTTATTATTATTATGATTATTCAGTATTAGTTTCAACTTATTATTTATATATTTTATATTAAATATTATATATGTGCTTATTATTGAAAGCACATTAGATAATATCATTATATTAGGTTCATTTCTAATTTCTTCTAAACTATATATATTCATTAAAATACTAGCACTTAAAATATCGCCTAAGGAATTTAGAATCATTACTAATGTAAATAAAAATGTGGATTTATATATTGACTCATCAAATATTATTTTGAATACTATTATATATGATATGAATCTAATTATTACTGCTTCTATCATGTATTCAGCAGTATGTGTTATTTCAGATATAAGTATTAATCCTCCTAAAATAAGGAGATTTTTTTTATTGCATATTTTTATATTTGAATTAAGCATTTTTTTTATCATATATGTATATAGAAATGTAAGCAATATGAAACATATTATTTTAACTACTATTTCTGACACGTTCCATCAACTCCTTCTTATATTATAATCTTTTGAACATACATTTTATTAATTATTTTTGTTTCGGCATTTATCCATTCTGTTTTTTCTACTAGCTTTTTTGCTAAATACAACCCTCTTCCGTGATTTTTTCCTTTTGTAGTATAACCATTTTTACTTAATTTATCTATATCTATTTTTTCTTCAGCAAATGTATTTGAAAAGACAAATTCTATTTTATTATCTATTGAATACATTTCTATACCTAATAGTTTATTTTTACTTTTTGATGATGCTTCGATGGCATTATCTAAATATATTCCTATTAAATTACATATTAGTTTTATATCTTCTATATCAAGACTTTTTAATTTTCCTTTTATACTTTTACTTATATCTATAGTTACTTTCAATCTATTATTTGTTGCGACTATAAATTTATAATATAATAACCCCTTTATTCCTCCCTTTGGTATATTTTTTAAACTATTTATTATATGACTATCATTCTTCTTATATTCTAATATTATATCATCTATTATATTAAGTGCTTTATTTTTTTTATTTTCTTTTATATAACTTCTTAATACTATAATCTCATTTTTAAATTCATGATTATTTAAATTTATCTTATCGATACTATCTTCGAATGTTTGTATATATTTAAATAATGAATCATTTTCCTTTTGTAATTCTTGATATTTATTATTATCAATAAAAAATATAATTAATATTATCATAAATGTTATAACTACCATTACGTTTATAAAATATGACATATTAAATTCAAATATATCTCCTATATTGTATAATATACATGCCATTAATAAAAAAATTGATACGCATATTATAATCAATGAAATTATGTTATTATTATTATGATTATTCAGTATTAGTTTCAACTTATTATTTATATATTTTATATTAAATATTATATATGTGCTTATTATTGAAAGCACATTAGATAATATCATTATATTAGGTTCATTTCTAATTTCTTCTAAACTATATATATTCATTAAAATACTAGCACTTAAAATATCGCCTAAGGAATTTAGAATCATTACTAATGTAAATAAAAATGTGGATTTATATATTGACTCATCAAATATTATTTTGAATACTATTATATATGATATGAATCTAATTATTACTGCTTCTATCATGTATTCAGCAGTATGTGTTATTTCAGATATAAGTATTAATCCTCCTAAAATAAGGAGATTTTTTTTATTGCATATTTTTATATTTGAATTAAGCATTTTTTTTATCATATATGTATATAGAAATGTAAGCAATATGAAACATATTATTTTAACTACTATTTCTGACACGTTCCATCAACTCCTTCTTATTATCTCTTGATACCAAGCTAGATTCATATCCATTAATAAAATTAATTGTATTAGTTTTTGAATCAAACCCTCTAATATTTTTGAGATTTACAATTAAACTTCTACTTGCTTTCATAAAGTTTTCATCTAATTGTTTATATAAATCGTTTAATGATGATTGAACTACTCTCTTACCATAACTTGTCACAATAATACATTTTTTACTATCTATTTCCTTTTCTATATATATTATATCCCTTAGTTCTATTCTATGAATTGAATAATCATACTCTAAAATTATACTTTTACTACTTCTTGTATATTGTTTGAGAATGTTTGTTAAATCTATTTCTAGATTTTTTTCAAAGTTATTCATTTTATTTATAAAATCAAATAAGTATAATCTGTTACTCAAAGCTTCATATCTGAATTCTTCATGAGCAGTGACTATTATAATTACAGAATTCCAGTCATCATACTTTTCTCTTATCAATCTCGCTGCATCTAGTCCTGAGATACTTCTAGTTTCTATATCTAAGAAATACACTTTAAATGTTGTTCCTATTTGCACTATTTTTTCAAACTCTTTTCCATAGCCACTATAACAGTGGAATTTACACTCAATTTCTTTATATTTCGACATAAATTGTGAAATTTTATTTTTGAGCATAATATTAAAATCCTTGTTATCATCACATATCACAAATTCTATCATTCTCTCACCTCTTTTTAAACATAGATATTTTATCATATTAATTTCTAAAACTGGTAAAAATTAACAAAAAAGCAACTATAATTTAAATGAATATCTTTATTTATAAGTCATTGTATTATAGTTACTTTTTATTCTTATTATTATTTTTATTCTTTCTTATCTTTTGTGGTAATTCTTTAGTTTTATCTGATATTATACTTGTCTTAAATACAAACCACGCAATTATTATAAATAGAATTATATATACTGTAATACTTAGTTTTGAATTTTTTACCATATATAAGATTGTTGCAGTTGAAAATAGTATATCCATTATATATATTATTAGTACTGTAGTTCTTTGACTAAAGTTCATCCCTAACAGTTGATGATGAAGATGCTGTTTGTCGGCTGAAAATATTGGTTTCCCTTTTAGAGATCGTCTTATTATCGCAAATAATGTATCTAGTATTGGTATTGCTAATATTAACAGAGGTACAAAGAATGAAGTTAAGGCTGGACCTTTGAATTCAAGCATTGAAATTATCGATATAATGAATCCCATAAAGGTTGCTGAGTCCCCTGCAAAAATTGTTGCTGGATAAAAGTTGTGAAGTAAAAAGCCCAAAGTTGAACCTAACATTACAAAAGTTAATATCATAACAAGACTTCCACTTCTTCCTTGGTATAATCCTATTATCCCTATCGTTAAGTAGAAAATAGAACAAATTCCTCCACTTAATCCATCAAGTCCATCTATTAAGTTTATAATATTAGTGCAAGCTATTATAAATAGTATAGTAATCAAATATGACCATACACCAAAATCGAGAGAAAAACCGAATGCTGTTACATTATTTAAAGTTATTTGTCCATAAAAGACTATTACAAAAGCTGCTATTAAATGACCTATTAATTTTTGCCAGGCTTTAATTGGATTAATATCATCTGTTATACTTGTTAAAATAATTATAAAGCTTCCTATTAAAATGGAATTCATTTGTATACTTTGACTTCCAAATATCATATATCCTATTAAAAAGCTTAAAAATATTCCTACTCCTCCAAATTTTGCTGTTTTCTTTTTATGAATATGTCTATTTTCTTCGTCCTTTCTCGGAATGTCTATAGCATTTACATGGAACGCTACTTTTTTCATTATTGGCATAATAAATGCTGAACATAAGAATGTTACCGCAATAATTTTTATGCTTTCTATTATCTCTTTTGTCATATTACTCCTCGCTTCTATCATAATTATAGCATGTACCATACTTTTGAAGCAATATTTTAGATTTTATATGCCATTAATAGTATTTTATAAATTAATAAAAAATTATAATACTCTTGAAGAGGAGTATTATAATTTTTATCTAGTTAGTATTTTTCTCTAATGATCTTACATTATCAAGTAAAATTCCTGTTCCTTCAGCAACACAAGTTAGTGGAGAATCGGCTATTAAGGTTGGAACTTTTAATTCTTTTTCAAATAAATCTGTTAACCCTGATAATAACGCTCCTCCTCCTGTCATTACTATTCCACAATCAACTATATCAGCTGACAATTCTGGTGGAGTTTGTTCTAAAACAGTAGTTGCTGCTTTTACTATTTTTTGGATACTTTCTTTTAGAGCATCTTTCATCTCTTCTTGATTTATTGTTATTGTATGAGGAAGTCCAGTTAGTAAATTTCTTCCTCGTACTTCCATTGTCTCATTTTTTCTTGGTTCATAAACATTTATGAAGTTTATTTTAATTTCTTCGGCAGTTTTTTCTCCTATTAGAAGTTTATATTTATCTTTTATATATTTTATTATGTCTTGATCAAATACATTTCCTGCTATTCTAACTGATTGTGATGTTACTATTTCGTTAAGAGATAAAACAGCGATATCTGTTGTTCCTCCACCGATATCTATTACCATATTAGCACTTGGTTTAGATATATCCATACCTGCTCCAATAGCTGCTACTTTTGGTTCTTCTTCGATATATACTCTTCTAGCTCCAGTTCTCTCTGCTGCTTCTTTTATAGCATTTTTTTCTACAGGTGTAATATTTGATGGACAACATATAAGAATTCGTGGACGTGCAAATATTGTTCTTGCTTTTATTTTTTTGATGAAAGTGTTAAGCATTATTTCAGTTACTTCAAAGTCTGCTATTACTCCATCTTTCATAGGTTTTATTGCTTTGATATTATCTGGAGTTCTACCAAACATTTCACTGGCTTCTTTTCCAGCTGCAATAACTTTTTTGTTTTCTGTATCTATTGCAACAATACTTGGCTCATTTAATACAATACCTTCACCTTTTACATATATTAATACATTAGCTGTTCCTAAATCTATTCCTATGTCCTTTGCTAACACTTTTGTCACATCCTTTCACAACGTATTTATTTTATCATATTTTTTTAGTTTTTTAACCATTTTATGGTAAATTTTTATATTTATTTCTTGTTGCTTCTCCACCTAAATAGCATCTTATATCTAAATGTTTTTTAAATACTATTTGTACTTTTTCATACAATTCTTTATCTAATTTAACTAATCTTTTTTGCATATCTTTATGTATTGTACTTTTTGATATTCCAAGTCGTCTTGCTAACTCTCTTAAAGTAATTTCTGTATTAGTAATAATATTGGCTTCTTCAAGTACTCTTCTTTCAATTCTTTTATTCATAAAATTTCTCCTTAATAAATTATATAAACTTGGATTAAATTTTATGAAAAAAGAAGATTACTCTTCTTACTATTCTGATTTTGTATTGTCTGTTATTTCTTTATCGATGTATAAACTTGGATCTACTGCTTTTGCTTTGATGTATAGTTCGAAATGTAAATGATTTCCCATATCTTTATCCATTTCGTTTGTTCCACTTTTTCCTATTGTTTGGCCTTGTGTTACTGTATCACCTTTTTTAACATCAACTGTACTTAAGCTTTGATATACTGAAATGTAATCATTATCGTGTTTTATTTCTACAATTTTTCCTAGTACATCATCTGATGTTACAGAAGTAACTGTTCCATCTAGGATACTTACTACATCAAAACTTTCTTCTAAAATATAATCAACACCTGAATTTTGCATATATGTGTTATCATGATATGTTATTGAATTTTCTTGTTTTTTATCTTCATCAGTTTGATTATAGAAGTATTTACCTATACTTACTTTTTCATTAGTATATGGTTTTATTATTTTTTTTGTCTCCTTTATAACTGGCTTTTCCTCATCAATTATAGTTTCTGAGACATAATCCATATTTTCTGTATTTTTATTAGTACTTTTCTTTGTTAATGAATTAGATACTAATAATGTTACATAAAAAGTAAATATAAATAGGCATACATATAAACTTGGTAAAACATAGGGTTTTAATCTTAATTTTCTTTTCATTTTTCCACCTCATTAAGAGTTTTTACCAAAAATGAAAATTTATACATTATTTAATAAAATTTTGAAGTTAAAAAAAAGTCCCATATAAAATTAGTCACTAAATAGATTAAAGAAAGTGCCAATAATAAGTAAAAAACTTTGGCTTGTAATTCTTTATTTTTTTTAAATATTTTAGTAATATTTACTGAATCTAATGCCCATATTACTAATATTGTTATTAAAAAATAAAGTAGTGCTTTAACACTCATTATTTTCCTCATATTTCATTATTTTATCAACTCTTCTTTTATGTCTCTCATCATTTATTACTTCAGCATTTATAAAAGCATCAATATATTTTTTTATATTTTCCATATTTTCTGTATAGTTAAATGTCATAACATTGGCTCCATTATCATTTCTACTTAAAATAGCATCTTCTAAGGAATTTATTTTAGCACATCTTATTCCTTTTACCTTGTTAGCTGCTATTGACATTCCTATTCCTGTTCTACATACTAATATTCCTATTTCTGCTTCTTTATTTACGACTTTTTTGCAAACTTTAAAAGCAAAGTCAGGATAGTCATCTGTTTCTGTATTAATAGGACTGCAATCTAATACTTTATATTTTTTTTCTTCTAAATATTTTATAATCTCTTTTTTATATTCTACTCCTCTATGGTCACTTGCTATTGCAATAGTCATATTTTTTTCATTTTCCATTTTTTAGTCTCCTTTATTTTTTTGATAAATAGCTTTTTATCTATATTTATATAATAACAAAATATTTTTAATTATTAAATAGATATTTTTTAGCCTTTTCCACATTTTTTAGGGATATTTTATTTTTACAAGCACTTTTTCCACAATTTCTGTTGATATTATTTTATACTTTTTTAGTTTATCCACAATTCTTGTTAATTATTATTAATGCAAAATAAAAAAACAACTCTTAAGCTGCTTCTTTTGTATCAAATCCATATTTTTTATTGAACTTATCAACACGTCCTGCACGAGATGCTCTATTTTGTTTTCCTGTATAGAATGGATGACATTTTGAACATACTTCTACTGATATTTCTTCCTTTGTACTTCTTGCAGTAAAAGTTTCCCCACAAGCACAAGTTATTTTCGCTTCTTTATATTCTGGATGTATTTCTTTTTTCATTAGACTCTCTCCTTCCGCCATGATTAGTTACTAATCATAGTAATTTATAAACAACGTTATTATAACAACAATTTCCTTATTTGACAAGTGATAATGTTTTATCTTGATTATTTATTTTGTATTAATAAATTATGTTCATACTCATTTATCATAAGATTTGCTATTTCTTTATAGCCTTTAGTATTTGGATAGTATGAGCTAGGACTATCAAAGTACTTTTCTTCATTTGAAATAATATTTGTATTTATAAATATATCATTATCTTTTTTGCATATATTTTTATACTTTTCATTTAATTTTTGTAATATACTATCATATTTAGTATTATTTTCGTAATATCCTATTACATAAATTGGATTTTTGTAGTACTTTCTTATTTCTGTTATTAATTTTTTATATTTTTTTGTTATTTCTTCTACTATTCTATTTTCTTTGTAATCTGTAATATAATTTTCTCTATTTACTTCTAATATTACGTCATTTAAACCTATAGAAATTGATACTATGTCTGCATCCGATAATAGTCTTCTTATATTGTGATTTGAATTATTAATTGTCATCGTTTCTTCTATTAGTAAATCATTGTACAAATCTGTTATTGTTTTATTTTTACTTGTATAACTTTTATCATAAAAGGATAATTTATCATTTTTATCTAAATAATCTTTGAAATAATCACTATAACTGTAGCTTATTGCACCATATGAATTTTCTCCTAATGATATAGAATCTCCCAAAGAAATATATGTTATATTGCTTTTATTAGTTAAATTATATATAAAGTATGTTGATGAGGTTAATAGTATTAATATAACTAGTTTTATTTTTTTATGCACTTTAATTCCTCCAAAATAAAAAAGTCTTTAATATATTTATATTTCTCGACTCTTTATTTTAGCACCTACTTTGGTTAATTTTTCAACTATATTTTCATATCCTCTTAATATATGTTCAACATTAGTAATCATTGTTGTACCTTCTGCTATTAATGATGCTGCAACAAGGCTTGCGCCAGCTCGAAGATCTGTTGCAACTACTTCTTTTCCTTTTAGTTTTGTTGGTCCTATAAAGGTTGCTGTTTGATTTTTAACTGTTATATCAGCTCCCATTTGACACAAATATGGAATATGCATAAATCTATTTTCCCATATTGTTTCCTCTATTTTTGATTTTCCATTGCATTGTGTTAAAAGTATTGAAAATGGTTGTTGCAAATCGGTTGGAAAACCTGGGTATGTTGCTGTTTTAATATTTGTTGGTTTATATTTTTCGTTTTTACTAATTTTTATATAGTCAGAACCAATTTCTAATTTTGTTCCTATTTCTTGTAATTTTGATATTAATGATTCTAAATGTTCTGGGATAATATTATCTATTTTCAAGTTTTCTCCACATAAAGCTCCTATTATAGTGTATGTTCCAGCTTCTATTCTATCTGGTATTACTTCGTGAAAGCATCCATGTAAATGTGTTACTCCTTCTATTTTTATTGTTGAAGTTCCTGCACCTGTAATATGAGCTCCCATATTATTTAGGAAAGTAGCAACATTTACTATTTCTGGTTCTTTTGCGGCATTATCAATTGTTGTTTTACCTTCTGCTTTGACAGCTGCTAGCATAATGTTTATTGTGGCTCCAACTGATGCAATATCTAAGTATATTGGGCATCCTACTAGCTTTTCTGCTTCTACGGTGTATTTGTTAGCATCAATTTTTATTTTTGCGCCTAATGCTTCAAAACCCTTCAAATGTAAATCTATTGGTCTAGCGCCTATTGAACATCCTCCTGGAAAATACATTACAGCCTTTTTATATTTACCTAAAAGGGCTCCCATAAAATAATATGATGCTCTAAGTTTTTTAGAAAACTCTTCTCCTATTTCTTCGTTTTTCATATTAGATGAGTCTATTATTATACTTTCGCTTGCTCTTTTTGTACTAACCCCTAGATGAGATAATATTGAACAAAGATTATCTGTATCAGTTATTTCTGGAATATTACAAATTGTTGTCTCAGTATCAGCAAGTATTGCCGCTGGAATTAAGGCTACAGCACTGTTTTTTGCACCGCTTATCCTTATAGTACCAGATAATTTTTGTCCGCCTGTTATTTCTAATATTTTCATAAAGCCTCCATCACTATATTGTATTTATTATTTGCTATTAAGTGCATTATTAAATTTTAAATATTAGAGTTTTCTTATTTTTTTATATATTTTATTATAATTTTAAATGTTTTAACTGCTAACACTTTTATCACTTAACTATCTATATGTATCATATTAAAGATATTTTTCTTTGTCAATAAAGCTGTTAAAAAAAATAAGTAAAGTTTGTATAGATTTTACTTATTTTGTCTATATATTTAAAAGATATTTTATTGATAGTAATAGAAGTAAAATACCTCCTATTGTACTGGCTCTTTTTTCTACTTTTTTATTCAAGTATTTTCCTATTGTTAAACCTATTATGGTAAAGATAAAACTTGTTATGGAAAATATTAGACTTGATAGATATGTATATTCTTCGGTTAATGAAAGACCTAAACCTACTGTGAAGCTATCAATACTTACTGTTATAGCAATTACTATTAAGTAAATTAGACTTATTTTTAAATATTGTTCTTTTTCTTTTCCTGTTAGTACTTCTAATCCTAGTACTAGAAATATTATTCCTAATATATAATTAGCAATTAATTGAAGATTTACGGATATCATAAGTCCTACACAATTTCCAAGTAGAGGCATTACAAAGTGAAGAATTCCTACTATTATTGGGAAAATTATTAGTTTCTTTTTGTTTAATAAATTACTTGTTGTAAGACAAATTGATATCGAAAAAGCATCCATACTAAGTGCTACTGCTATTATGAGATCTGTTATTATTTTATTCATAGTTTCACCTAGTATAAATTTATTATTAGTAATCGTTTTTATGATTACTTTTTTACGACTTATTTTAAAGAAGTATATTTTTTTATAATATCTTTTACTAATAGATGATATTCAATATCTTTACTTTCTTGTTCTTCATCTATAAAACATAATGGAGGAAACAAAACACACCAGAAGTTCTGACCTTCTCCCTTTCCTAATTTTACAACAAGGGACTCATATTTTCCTTCTTTATATATGACATTTTTATATTCTTTTGTTGGAAAATAATTTTCACCATAATTTATATCATAATCTATCTTAGCATTATTCTCTTTTAAAGTTTTATTTATTGTTTCTTTAAGTAAAGGCATATTATCTTCAATTGACTTTCTACTATCTATCATATTTTTTTTATTACTTAAAATTTTTTCAATGTCTTTATTTAGATTTTCTTTTACTTTTAATTTTAGTTCTTGGTCTTCTTCTTTATCAGAATTAGCAATCACTCTAAATCTTATTGATTCTTTTGGTATTATCACTTCTTCTTTTGATAAATCATTTGATACAAATACTATAGTTAAAACAACTAGAAATACGAATAATTTTTTCATTTTTATCACCCTTCATTATAGTAAAGGGTTATATTCTATTATGTTATTCATTTTCTGTTTGACAAAATACTACTTTAATAGATTATTTGAATATATAAATATCATTCTATCTCTGTTTTGCATATCTTTAAGGCATTCAATTTGTACATTTTTAAGATGTTCTTTAATAATAGAGGTTATTTCTTCTTTTTGGGTATAACCTATTTCAAATGCTATTAGAAATTCTTCTTTTAAGTTATTTTCAATAGTACTTAGAATTCGTTTATAATACTCTAGGCCATTATCCTTGGCATATAGCGCTAAATGTGGCTCATTATCTTTAACAACACTTTCTATTTTTTCATCGTAACTTATATATGGTGGATTACTTATTATTACATCAAACTTTTTATTTATATTTTCTAACATATCATTTTTTATAAAATTTACTTGTAAATTTAGCTTGTCAGCATTTTTTTTGGCAACTTCTAATGCTTCATCAGAGATATCTAATAGTGTTACATCTGTATTAATATTATTTAGTTTTTGCTTTAAAGTTAGTCCAATTGCTCCACTACCACAACCTAGATCAATTATAGATATTTCTTTATTAAATAATTTATTTATATATTTTATAGTATTTTCTACTAGTTCTTCTGTTTCAAATCGTGGTATTAAGACATTTTCATTTACTATTAATTTATTTCCATAAAAATTAGTATAACCAAGGACATATTGTAATGGTTTATTATTTCTTAATGCTTCTACTTCTTTTTTATATAGTTCTACTTTTTCATTTGATACGTCTTCTTCTAAATGTATAAGTAATTCTAAAGGATTAAGATTTAGGAGATTTCCTAGTAGAATTCTTGCATGGTCTTTATGAATTTTTGATTGAGCATAAATTAACAACTCTTCTATTTTCACTATTTTTCTCCAGCTAGTTTTCTTGCTTGATCTTCAGTTATTAAAGCATCTATTATTCCATCTAAATCGCCATCTATTACTCTATCTAAATTTTTGGTAGTATAACCTATTCTATGGTCAGTTACTCTATTTTGTGGATAATTATAAGTTCTTATTTTTTCTGCCCTATCTCCTGTTCCAATTTTGCTACGCCTTTCGTTTCCTTCTTCTTGATCTTTCTTTTCTCTCTCTAGTTCATAAAGACGTGCTTTCAAAACTTTCATTGCTTGTTCTTTATTCTGAATTTGACTTCTTTCATTTTGGCAAGTTACTACAGTATTTGTTGGCAAGTGAGTAATTCTTACAGCAGAATCTGTTGTATTTACTCCTTGTCCTCCACAACCTGATGAACGGTAAATATCTATTCTTAAGTCAGATTGTTTTATTTCTATATCTACTTCTTCTGCTTCTGGCATTACAAGGACTGTCGCAGTTGAAGTCTGTAAACGTCCATTTGATTCTGTAACTGGTACTCTTTGAACTCTGTGTGAACCACTTTCGTATTTAAACTTGCTGTATGCTCCGTCTCCTTTTATCATAAATTCTATTTGACTGAATCCTCCAGCATCACCATCTATTGAGTTGTAGACTTCGTATTTAAAACCTTTTTTTTCGGCATATCTTGTATACATTCTAAACAAATCGCCTGCAAAAATATTAGCTTCATCCCCTCCAGCTGCTCCTCTTATTTCAACAATTACATTTTTATTATCATTAGGATCTTTAGGAATTAATAATATTTCAAGAGATTTCTCTAATTTTTCTTTTTGTTCTTCTAGGGCTGTTAATTCTTCTCGAGCTATTTCTTCTAAATCCTTGTCCTTTAACATTTCTTTAGTGTCTTCTATTCCTGTTAATACTTTTTTATATTCTTTAAAACAATTTACTATCTCTTCTAATTCACTTAATTCTTTTGATAATTCTCTTGTTTTTTTTACATCACTTAATACTTCTGTTTTTGTTAACTCTTTTTCTATTTCATTATATCTATTTGCAATTTGTTCTAAGTGTTCAAACATATTATCTCTCCTTTTTGCTGTAGTTATTATAGCATATTATTTTTTTATCCTCAATAATTATGTATGCTTACTTGGCACATTTATTTATATATTATTACATTATTAAAAGCACATTTCAGATATTGTGCTTCTTTTATTAATATTTTCTATTTATATTATATAATAGTATTTAATTTATTATTTTATTTTTGTATTCTTCTATGTCTATACTTGAAACCTTTTCTATAAATTCATCTAGTTTTTCATAAGGTAAAATATTAGTTCTTTTACTATTATCTACTTCTTTTTCTTTATTATCTTTTTTTATGTTATTTTCTATTTTTTCTTTATAATTTCCATAATATATTTGATACTTGTCTTCTAAGTATTGATTGCATATATCGTAACTATAATATAAGTCTTTACAAAAGTCTTTATATCCTGTTTTTAATAGATATTTTTCATTAAAAAAATCAGTAAAAAATAAATAATCTGTTATTAAATGAAGAAAAACTCCTTTGTCATATGTACTTTCTATACTATTTTCTTCTAAATATTTATCTAATTGTACTTTATTTTTTAAGGCATTTAATATATCATTTTTATCTCGGTAACCACTATAATGGGCCTTGTCATCATCTTCTGCTAGATCTGGTGCAACTATGCCTCTTATGAATTCATCTTTATTTTCTATTTGGTTTTTATCAATATATCTTTTTGCAATACTTAAGTGTATATTGAAACTTGGCATTAATATTACTTCCTTCTTTTATAGGATATATAATTCTATTCTTCTATTTCTAATTCATCTTCATCTAATACTACTAAGTCTTTTAAGTCTTCTGTCGAATCATTAAATGGTGTATCTTCATCACTATAGTCATCTTCAACTTCTTCGTCTTGTATTTCATCTTCATCAGGTATCTCATCTTCATCTTCTTCATCATCATCTGATATATCTACTTGATTTTTAAGTTTATCTGAGGTGTGATTACTTTTTAAATCCCAAGTACCATCATCTAAAAGGATAAATCTTTTATCTGTTGATAGCGATGTATAATAGTCTCCTATTTTAGTTTCGAATATTGAATCTGGTAACTTTAATAGTTTAATTATTTTTTTAAATAAAGTTGCTGTATTCATCGGCTTTTTACTTTCTTCTAAAATTAGTTTTGTTATATCCTTATTAGATAATAATTCTAATTCTTCTATTTTCATTTTGCTAATACTCATAGTATCCTCCTATTCAAGTCATTATATGTAATTTTTTTAGACTTGTTTAATTTTTTAGATCAAAATACAGGAATATTTATATCATACATTTTTTTTATATGCAATAACTTTGATATATATTTTTACATTTTTTCTGGAATATCTATTCCTAGAATATTTAAAATCTCTATATTAGTATTATAAACTAAGGCTGTAAGGGCTAACCAACTTTCTTTTAAATCATTATCTTCTTCTGTTATAACTTTGTTTTCGTTATAGAAAGTATTATAAGAACTAGTTAATTTATATATATAATCTGTTAATTCATTTAATGACTTTTGCTCTAGACATTTTGTTAATACTTGTGGTAGTTTTAGTAGTAATAAGGCTGGATTTCTATCTGTATTATCTTTAAACCTTTTTATTGCATATTTTTTTGTATTTGCTTTTGATAGAAGAGACTTCATTCTAATTGTTGAATAGAGTAGGTAAGGTCCTGTTTTTCCATCTAGGCTTACAAATTTTTCAGGGTCAAAAATGTAGTCTGTTTCTCTATATGGAATTAAGTCCGCATATTTTAAAGCGGCAATTGCTATTTTTTTAGCTGTTTCTTCTCTTTTATCTTCTTCTACCATTTCTTTATTTAATCTTTTTTGTGTTTCATCTTGTAAAATATTTATTAATTCTTTGAGGCTCATAACACTTCCATCTCTTGTTTTAAAAGGTTTACCATCTTTACCATTCATTGTTCCAAATCCATAAAATCCTAATATTAAGTTATTTGGTACAAGGGACGATTTTTTTACAGCTCGAAATACCTGTTCGAAATATAATGATTGTCTAAAGTCTGCGAAATACCATATTTCGTCTAGATTATATCTTTTAATTCTAGAATACATTGTGGCAAGTTCACGAGTAGCATAAAGTGTTGCTCCATTTGATTTTATAACAACTAATGGAGGCATAGGGGAATTGTCTGTTTCTTCTGAAACATCAATTATTTTAGCATCTTCGCTTTCAATTAAATAATTATTTTTTTCTAAATATTCTATTACTTCTGGAATATATGGATAACAGGTACTTTCTCCTTCATATAAATCAAAGGTAGTATTAATATCTTTGTATACATTTTTTATATCTTTTATGGAAGTTTCTTTGATTTTTTCCCATAGAGCATTATAAGCTTTGTGTCCTTCTTCTAAATCTTTAGTAATTTCAACTACTTCTTCCATTCTTTTTTCATCGTTTTTAGCAGCAATTGATGCGGTTGGATATATTTCACCTAATTCTTCTGGTGTTATTGTAAATTCTATATCTTCATAGTTTCCTTTAAAATCATTATTAAAATATTCTAGGTTAGGGTATCTTCTTTTTATTTCGGAAATAACCATTCCTGATTGTCTTCCAATATCTCCAAAATGAACATCACTAATTACTTCTAATCCTAGATATTTGGCAAGGCGCTTTACGGCTTCTCCTATATTTGCTGAACGAAGATGACCTACGTGGAGAGTTTTAGCAATGTTCGCTCCTCCATAATCCATAAATATTTTTTTTGGTGCTTCTTTATCAATATTTACTTCAAAGTCATCTAGTATTTGATTTAGAGAAGTTTGTAAAAAATAGGGACTTAATGTCAAATTAATAAATCCAGGTCCTGCAATATTAATATTGATAAATCTAGAGTCTTTTTTTAAATATGATACTATATTTTCAGCTATATTTTTTGGATTGTCATTATAAATTTTAGAAAGTCGCATAGCATCGTTTATTTGAAAGTCTCCTAAATCAGGTCTTGACGATGATACAAAAGTTATGTCGTCTAGTTCATAACCTGCTTGTTTTATTATTTCTTTTATAGAAGTTTTTAGATTTTTTAATATACTCATAGCCTTCTCCTTAGTCTTGTTTTTCTATTTTATATATGTATTTTTCATCAAAAAGATTATATTCTATTTCAATATTCTCTTTATTTTTAATTATTTTATTGGTGAATAAGTCTAGCTCTATTTTTTTTCCTAATTCTTTTAGAAACATATTATTAGTAGTAGTTTTATTATTTTCGAATTTTAATTCTAAATACATTTTTTCATTATCTCTTTTTAAAATATTTTCTTTGTAATTAAAAATGGTTACTGTTTTTAAATCATCTTTTTCAATGTAGTAAACATATTGTTTTTCTTTATCATAATTTACATCTATTTCATTTAATATAGTTTCTTCTTTATTTTTCACAGTAATTTTTGCATTAAATTTTTCCATTCTTTCTCCTAGTTTTTTCTTCATCAATAAAATTTTCAGCTTAAATTATATCATATGTTTAAAAATTTGAATACATATTTTTAGCTATTTGTCTAATACTAATTTTGAAGGTGATACTTTATGAAGCATTTAAAAAAATTAAGAAACATTTGTTTATTTGGAATTCTTGGTTGTTTTGTTCTTTTTATTAGTACTATTTTATATGCTAAGTTTTCTCCAAAACTTGAGATACGTGCTGCTAATAGACTCGTTCTTTATGATAGTGAAGATATGGTGTTTTTCCACGGTAGTGATAATAAGGAATGGGCTAATTTAAGTGATATTTCTAGTAATGTAATTAATGCTACGATCTCTACTGAAGATAAAAATTTTTATAAACATAAAGGATTTGATATTCTTAGAATTTTAAAGGCTACTTATATAAATATTGTTAATAGAGCTACTAAACAAGGAGCTTCAACTATTTCTCAACAATATGCCAAAAACTTGTTTTTAGATTTTGATAAAACTTGGAAAAGAAAGTGGGATGAAGCTTTATATACAATTAGACTAGAGGCTAACTATAGTAAAGATGAGATATTAGAGGGATATTTAAATACAATTAATTATGGACATGGAATGTATGGAATTGAAAATGCTAGTCACTTTTATTTTAATAAGGATGCAAAAGATCTTACTTTAGCTGAAGCAAGCATTTTAGTTGGAGTTCCTAAGTCGCCTAGTAATTATTCTCCATTAGTAAATTTGGAAATTGCTAAAAAAAGGCAAAAGATCATCTTAGATTTAATGGTTAGCAATTCTTATATAACAAGAGAGGAAGCTGATAAGGCATATAATGAGGAACTTCAATTTTATGGTAAAAAGGATGAAAACAATTCTACAACACTTATGTATTATCAAGATGCTGTCTTAAATGAATTAAAAAATATAAGTAGTATTCCTAAAAACTATACACAAACTAAAGGTTTAAAAATTTATACTAATTTGGATCTTAAGGCTCAAACTGAGCTTGAAAAGAATATCAATGAGAGTTTACAGGATGATGCTGAACTTCAAGCTGCTGCTATTATGATGAAGCCAGATACTGGAGAAATTGTTGCTCTTGTTGGAGGAAGGGATTATAATACTTCCCAGTATAATCGAGCTACTACTGCTAAAAGACAAGTTGGTTCTACTATGAAACCATACCTTTATTATGCGGCTCTTGAAAGTGGATTTACTACTAGTAGTTCATTTACTAGTGAAAAGACTACATTTACTTTTTCTGAAAGAGATGATTATTCGCCTAAAAATTATAATGAAAAGTATGCTAACAAGGCTATTTCTATGGCAACTGCTGTTAGTTATTCAGATAATATTTATGCTGTTAAGACTAATTTGTTTTTAGGGAGTGATGCAATGATTAATGTAGCAAATAGGGTAGGGATAACAGCTAAACTAGAAGATGTTCCATCACTTCCTTTAGGTACAAATGAGATTAGTATGATTGAAATGACAGCAGGATATGCGGCGTTTGCTAACTTAGGTTATAAAGTTATTCCTCACTTGATTAGAAAGGTAGAGGATGAAAATGGGAATATACTTTATGAGGCACCAAATAGTAAAAGTTTAGTACTTAATTCTAGTATTACGTTCATTTTGAACAATATGTTAACTGCAACTTATGATCCTCTTTATATTGATTATAATTATCCAACTGCTATTGGGCTTGCTTCAAAACTTAAGCATACATATTCTTTAAAGAGTGGGACCACTGATACTGATGAGTGGTATATTGGTTATAATAAAGATATAGTAACTTCTGTTTGGCTAGGATATGATGATAATAAAAGTATTCCTAGTAAGGCTCCTACATATGCACAAAATATTTGGTATAAAAGTATAGAAAGTTATGAAGAGGGGAAAGAAGATCAGTGGTATGAGAGACCTGATAATGTGTCAGCTGTATTAGTTGATCCTATTTCTGGTCAGATAGTTGATGAAAATGCTGATAAAAAGAAATTAATGTATTTTATAAAAGGAACTGAACCTAGCAATAGTCAAGTAGTATTTGATGAAAAGCTTAATAATAGTAGAGCAGAGTAATATTTTCCTTTTTCTTTACATATTCTTATGATGTATAGGAAAGGATGATTTTATGAATAACAATTATATGTATCCTAATTATCAAGGAAATAATATGGGAAGTAATATAGGTAATGTACGTTTCAATCAAATGAGAGGTAATAATCAAATGCAAGCATATGATGGTGTTCTTTCTTCTCATATAGGTAAAGCTGCATCATTTTATTTAACTTTTAGTGATTCTACAGAGTGGAGAGATACTATTTTTAAAGGAACTATTCAGGATTCTAATGATGATTATACTCTTATTACAGATGCAACTACTGGAAAACCTATTCTAGTTTGGAATAAATATATTAATTATATTATCTTTGATGAAAATGTAAATTTATAGAAAAGGACTAGTATCCTTTTTTTTTATTTGATATAATTTGAGTGTAGAAAGGATACAGTAGTTATGAAGTTAGTAGAAGTATTAATTATTACAGCAATAGTGGGGATTTTTATTTTATTTATTGTTTATTCTATTATAAAGACTAGAAAGAATTCTAGTAGAATAGTATTAAAAATAGAGGAGGCTTCCGCTGAAATAGATATTCATCTAAATAGGGGAGTTGAGTTATTAGAAGATACTACTAAATATATAACTGAAGAAGATTATATTGAAGATTTTCATAAAATAAATTTTAAAGTAATGGGTAGTGATGAAATTTATCAAATTATTAAAAAATATAATACTATATTAAAAAATAAAATATTAGAAAATGAAGATTTAAATAAAAATAGTGATTTTTTTAAAGTTGCTGATAGTTTTAGAGAAACAATTAGTTATATTGATGGTTCTGTTAAATATTATTCTTTTAATGTAGAAGAATATAAAAATATATTTAATAGATTTCCTGCTAAGTTTGTTAAGATATTTTGTGGATATAGAGATTTTGTGGATTTTAAAGAAGAAAAAATGGGAAAATTATAATTTTTCTAATATTTATTAAGCTTTGTGTAATAAAAAATTTCCTACAATTTTTAGGAAATTTTTTATATTTGCCAATTTATTGGTTTTATACCTTTGTTTATTAAATAGTTATTAGCTTTAGAAAATGGTTTACTTCCAAAGAAGCCATTTCTTGCTGAGAATGGAGAAGGGTGGGGGGACTCAATAATATAGTGATTAGCATTCGTTATTAATGACTTTTTACTTCTAGCATAATTACCCCATAATATGAATACTACTGGTTCTTTTTTCTCATTTATTATTTTTATGACATTATCAGTAAATATTTCCCAACCCTTTTTTTGGTGAGAGGCTGGGCTATCTTTAATAACTGTTAAAACAGAGTTTAGTAATAATACTCCTTGTTCAGCCCAAGGTACTAATGAATTATTTTGAGATATTTTTATTTTTAAGTCTTCTTCAATTTCCTTAAAAATGTTTTGAAGTGAGGGTGGTCTTTTGATATTATTATTTACTGAAAAGGATAATCCTTGAGCTTCATTTTCTCCATGATATGGATCTTGTCCTAATATTACAACTTTTAAATTTTCATATTTTGTGTGCCTAAATGCATTGAATATCTCACTTTTTGGTGGATATATTGTTTTTTCTTGATATTCTTTATTAACAAAGTCTAATAATTCCTTAAAATATTCCTTTTCATATTCTTCTTTTAAATATAAGTCCCAACTATTTCCTATCATACTATACCTCCTTTATTTGTGATAAGTTTCATTATTATTTATTTTATATGCTCTATATATTTGTTCTAGTAAAAATACCCTAAAGAGCTGATGAGGAAAAGTTAGTCGTGAAAATGATATTTTTTCATTAGCAATTTTTGATATTTCTTCTGATAAACCTAGGCTTCCTCCTATTATAAAAGTAATATTTGAATAATCAATACTAATTTTATCTAACTTTTCAGCAAAGGAGATAGATGTATATTCCTTTCCATTTATTTCTAATGTTATAATATAATCCTTTTTATTTATATGTTTTAATATATTAAGAGCTTCTGTTTTGATAACTTTCTTTTCATCTGGAAACGATTCGTCTGGCAACTCTATTATTTCTATATTAGTATATTTTTTTATTCTCTTAGTGTATTCTATAATGGCTTCTTTCAAATATTTTTCTTTTATTTTGCCTACACATATTATTCTAATCATATTTACCTCTATACTTCTATTAATGGGCTTGCCTCATTTTGATGGGCTATTAGTATTTCTATATTCTTTTCTTCTAAGGCTTCCTTTGTAGTATTATATGCTAGTGTTTCATTGTTATTTTTTTCACTTAAATGTGCTAGTAGAACATATTTAGTATTATCTCCTGTTATTTCTTTTAAGTATTTTGCTGTTGTATTGTTTGATAGATGACCTCTGTCACTTATTACTCTTTGTTTTAAAAAGGAAGGGTAGGGGCCATTCATTAACATTTCTTCATCGTGATTGCTTTCTATTAAATATATGTATTTATTTTCTAACATTTTTAGGTATTTTCTATTAATATAACCTGTATCTGTTATATAAACTAGACTTTTTTTATGATAGGTTATGATATAGCCTACAGAATATGCTGTATCGTGAGAAGTTGGAATAAGTTCAAGTTCTACATCAGCTATTTTATTTTTTTCTTCTATAAAAATTATTCTATTAAGTGGTACTATATTTTTTAATTCATCATACATTTTTTTAGTAATCATTATTTTTAGATTAGTGTGTTTAATTATTCCATCTAGTCCTTTTATATGGTCATTGTGAGAGTGAGTTATTAATATTCCAAAAAAAGAAGAGAAATCTAAATCATTTTCTTCTAATCTTCTTTTTAGTGTTCTTTGAGAAATACCAGCATCTATTATTAGATTTATTTTTCCGCATAAGACTATTGCACAGTTTCCTTTGGAACCGCTTGCTAGAGTTTGGAATTTTAGATTAGTACATTGACATTGCATTTAATACTCTTCCTCCATAATATGGATATCCTGTCCAAATTGAGAAGTGTAGATGTACTCCAGTGGCATATCCTGTTCTTCCCATTCCTCCTATAACTTGACCTCTTGCTACTGTTTGACCCTCTTTTACTGTATAATCTGATAAATGTGCATATAAACTATAGTATCCATTATTATGATTTATAATTACATATTTTCCATTATCCCATTTGTATGATGCTTTAACAACAGTTCCAGCTTGTGCTGCAAATATTGGTGATCCATATCCGCATCCTGCTATATCTGTACCATCGTGTAATACTCCCCAACGATATCCGAATGGGCTTGATATAGAATTACAAGAGGCTGGCCAACCCCAGTTTCCGCTAGTGGCTACTGGACTTCCTCCTCCAATATAGTAACTTTCTTTTCCACCTTTTATGATTATTTCGTTTATTGCAGGTGTTACCTCTTCGGTATTTGTTGTAACTATATTGGTAGTTTCACCATTTATTTTTCTTACTTTTTGAGTAACCTTATTTTTACCATTTACTCCTTGTTGTGCTGTTTCTTCATAGCCAACATATTTTGAATTGTCATATCTTATTTCTGTTTGATATTTTTTTTCTTCATAGGCTACTACTTCATCTTCTTCGACTATATTTACTTGTGGATTCAATATTCCTATATTTACTACTTGACCATTATAAAGAAGGGCATTTTCTGAGGTGAATTCTGGATTAATTATCAAAAATTCTTCGGTTGACATTTTATTATTATAGGAAATATCACTTATAGTGTCACCATCTTTTATGGTATAAGTTTCTTTATTTTCTGTAGTTCCGAATAGTAAATATTTACTTAATTCATCTGTTTCTAAATAAATTTTTTTATCTGTTGGAATTTTTCCCTTTTTTATAGTAATATCATTTTCAATATAGATTTTTTCTATTATTTTTCCTGTGTCTTTAATAGTCTGTTTTTTATTTGATTTGTAAGTATTATAGTCTTCTGAAGTGATAAATGATTTTACTGTTGTATTTATAGCTTTAGTAAATACTTTTTTATCTATTACATATATTTTAATATTTTTTATTTCTGTTTTATCTTCTTCTTTGGAAGCTACTTCTTTTTTTATATTTATCTCATATCCATCTATTGTAAAGGAACTTATATCTTTTATTTTGGAATATATGTCTTTAGTAGCCATTATATCATTTGAATATGTTATTTCCTTTTTTATGCTTAAATCATCTGGAGCATAGACTTTTTTTATGTTGTATTCTTTTTTTAGAGCTTCTTGCTCTCTATCAATATATTTTTCTAGTTCCTCTTTTGATTCAACTAATCCAATTGATTTTCCTTTTAAATATACGTGGTAAACTGTTTTTGGCGTTAGGTTAAATTTTTCATATCCTAAGGTGAATGTACTCATAAGAATTAGAATTATTAAAATGCTTAACTTATATTTAGTTCGTGGCATTATTATTACCTTCCTTCCTTATATTAAGAAATGTTGATGTATTTTTTTTAAATAGTAACTCGATCGTAGCAGTAGGACCGTTACGATGTTTTCCTATTATCAATTCACTGATACTTGTATTTTCTTCATTTCTGGCTTCTTTATTATAATAATCGTCTCTGTATAAAAATGATACGATGTCGGCATCTTGCTCAATAGAACCAGATTCACGCAAATCACTCATTAATGGTCGTTTATCTTCACGACCTTCAACAGCACGCGAAAGTTGGGCTAGGGCAATTATTGGAATATTAAGTTCCATTGCTAAAGTTTTTAGTGATCTTGATATATCTGATACTTCTTGTTGACGGTTGGCACCATAGTTTTTTCCGCCTGATATTAATTGAAGATAGTCGATTATTACAAGACTAAGTCCTTTTTCTCCACTTGCTAATCTTCTACATTTTGATTTTATTTCTCCTATTGTTATACCTGGGGTATCATCTATGAAAATATTAGTATTTTCTAATTGACTTACTGCTTCGCTTACTCGTTTCCAGTCTTCATTTAATAGTTTTCCTGTTTGTAGTTTGTATCCTTCTATTTGTCCAAGTGAGGATATGATACGATTTGCTAATTGTTCTGCTCCCATTTCTAGATTGAATAGTGCTACTGTTTTTCCTGTATTTATAGCAACATTGGTTGCAAGATTTAAAGCAAATGCTGTTTTACCCATTGCTGGACGTGCTGCTATTATTATAAATTGATTTTCGTGAAGACCTGCTGTTAACTTATCTAGATCATACCAACCTGTAGGTAGTCCTGTTACTTCTCCTTTTGTTTCAGCAAGTTTCTCAAGATTACTTTCAGCTTGTGCCATTACTTCTTGAATTGATTTAAATTCACTGGATTTTCTATTTTTTACTATACTAAAAATTTTTCTTTCAGCATTATCTAGAATATCGTTTACATCTTCTTCTGTATTGTAGCCATCACTTGCTATTGAAGATGCTGTTTCTATTAATCCTCTTAGAAGAGATGCTTCTTCAACGCTTTTAATATAGTAGTCTATATTAGTTGCTACTGGTACAAAGGTCATTATTTCTGTTAGGTATTCAACACCACCAACTTCATTTAATTCATTTGTTTTTTGAAGTTCTGTTGTTAGGGTTATAGTATCTAAGGGGATTTTATTATTATTTAGTTTATTCATTGCTGCAAATATTTTAGCGTGTTTATCATCAAAAAACTTTGTACTGTCAAGAGTTTCACAAGCTTTTGCTAGAGCATATTTTGATAAAAAACAGGCACCTAAAACGGATTTCTCTGCTTCTATGTTATTTGGCATTGTCCTAAGAGCCATAGTATCACCTCATATTTTTTACTTAATAACGTGAATTTTTATTTTTGCAATAATATCTTGGTATAGATTAATATTTATATAATGAAAGCCAAGGGTTGATATTGTGTAGTCTAATTCTATTTGATTTTTTTCTATTTTGAATCCCTTTTGACTTAGAGATTCTTTTATTTGTTTAGCTGTAACACTTCCAAATACTTTATCACCACTTCCTGTATTTACTTTAAATTCTAATGTTAGTTTTTCTAATTCGTTTTTTAATTCTTTGGCTTTTTCTTGCTCTTCATTATGTTTTTTTGTTTCTTTTTTGTTTTCTAATTCAATTTTCTTCATATTTTCATCTGTGGCTTTTATTGCGTATTTATTTTTTATTAAATAATTTTCAGCATATCCATCTTTTACTTCTTTTATTTCGCCCTTTTTTCCTTGCTTTTTTAAGTCTTTTATAAAAATTACTTTCATTTTTTAGCTCCTTTCTAATATTATATTTTATTATTCTTTATCCTGTTTTTTTAGTTCTTTCGTTAGAAGTGTATGTACTTCTCCAATCGATTTTTTCTCAAATATTGCGGCACCATTATAGGAGTCTCCTCCGCCTCCTAATTTTTCTAAGATGTTAGTTATATTGTAGTTACCTAATGATCTTGCTGATAATCCTACTAAGTCTTTGCCGATTTTTCCAATTACAAAGCTTGCTTCTATATCATTGAAAAATAGGAGAGTGTCGGCCATCTTAGCTAAATCTTCTCTTCTATATGTTATATATTGTGTGCCTCTTGTTACTGCTACTTTATTCATTACTTCTATATTAGCTAGTAATTTTTGTTGTTCTACATAAGCGCTTATATCTTGTTTTAATAGATATTGAACCTTTTTAGGACTTGCTCCCATTGCTGTTAAGTAATATGATGCATAATAAGTATCTGCTGTTGTTTTTAGGGTAAAGTTATTAGTATCAAGAACAATTCCTGCTAAAAGTAGAGTACATACATAAGGAGAAAGGTCTATTCCATATAATGTCGCTATATTTACTATTATTTCGCAAGTACTTGATGTATTTTCTTCTGATATAACAAGAGCATTTTCTATAGTGTCTTTGCCTAAGTCGTGATGATCTATTATTAGTTTTTTATCAAAATATTCTAAAGCATCTTCGCTTTGTACTAAAAATGTTTTATTTGTATCTAGCATTATTAAAAGATTTTTTCTATTCCTTTTATGAAGATATATTGGAATATCTCCTGATTTTATTATATTGTAACAACCTTCTACTTCTCTTAGAACTTTAGCAACGCCTGCTTCTTCATCTTTATCATCTATTATTATATAACAATTTTTCTTTTGTTTTTGTAATATATTATACATTCCGATACAACTTCCGATGGCATCTAAATCTAAGTTTTTATGACCCATTAGAAATATATTTTTTGATTTGTTAATCATTTTTTTTAGTTTTCTTTTATTTTCTATAAGTCCCATATTACCTCCAACTTAGCTAATACTATTATATAATAAATTTAAGTGATTGTCTAATAATTGAATTTTTTATTTATTATATTATTAAAGCATTTACAATATTTTATTATATGTTTTATTTGTATTCCTACTATTTTCTAACACTTCTGATATAGCACTATTAATATGGTTTAAAATAATAGAAGAATTTGAGTATATGTTAATACATTGCTTTATTAAAAATTCGTTACTTATTTTATTACAATAATCCTCTGTTAATGTCTTATCACCTAGTAAGGATATTTTAGCTTTTAAATTTAGAATAAAGAATATCTCTTTTGGTAACATATCGAGTTTTTTACTTTTTAAAATATCATCTGAAAACTGTTCAATTTTATTAGAAATATCTTCTATTATGCTATCAATATCAAGTTCTTCATGGTCTATATATATTTTGTTAACATATTCTTTATCATTAAATAAATGATATAGTTCATATTTTAATAGTGGATAGTGACTATACATAATAATTTCATTTTTAAATAAATTATATTTAAATAGTTCAACATATTTATAATATTTTAATTCTCTTATAATTTGTTTATTTTTTATGTTATCTTCATTTTGTAATTTTTTTATTGTTTCATTTATATTATTTACTAGAATAGTAGTCTTATCTCTTAATACACAAATATTTGAAAGAGTAATCTCATCGTAAAAATTATTACTTATTATTTCTTCTTTAAATTTGTTATACTTAAATACATCTAAGGAGTACATTATTCGTTTATAAATTATATTGTTTTTTATTTTAATATCTTGTTTGTATGTATATTCTAAATCTTTACTGATATTTTGATATTTATTTTCAGAGAAAGTGCTTAGAAACTTCGAAAATATATTATTATAATCTAGTTTTTTCCTGCTTTCTTTTAGTAAGTATTGCTCTAATATATCTTCTATTGTATTATTATCGTAATATTTACTTATAAATGGATAATTGTATCCTAGTTCTGTTATAACATATTTAAGTGGATCTGTTCCAAAAGTATTAGTAGTATAACAAACATATTCATATACTTTTCTTAGATATTTATTTTCTATAATTATAGCTTCACTTAGTAAGTTTATATTTTGGTCATAGCACTTTTCATTGTCTTCTTTTGAACTTTCTAATTGAGATAATTTATAGAATAGTTGCGCTATTGTATTTTCTATTTTTGCCAAATTAATTAAGTCGTTTTTTATTTTCATATATTACTCCTAAAACTCATTTTATATAATTATTATAATATAAATCTTATTATAAAAAAAACATCAATATATTGATATCAATGCTTTTTTATAATTTATTTTGTATATGGTAATAAAGCTATTGCACGTGCCCTTTTTATTTCGCGAGCTACTACTCTTTGGTGACGTGCACAGGTTCCTGTTACACGACGTGATACAATTTTACCTTTTTCATTTATATATTTTTTCAAAATTTCTGGTTCTTTATAATTTACTGTTTTTCCAGCACATAACATACAAACCTTTTTCTTTTTACGATAAAATTCTGCCATAAAAATCCTCCTTTTTAAAATGGTAATTCGTCATCATTTATCTCAATTTTTGAGCCAAAATCTGCAAAAGGATCATTATCAGTACTAGTTGTAGTTGGTTTACTAGAAGGAGTAGCTTCTCCAAAGTCATATGGAGTAGGCCCCATTTCTTGTGGCATTTCTGGTGTTATATTAGATTGATTTTGATTACTTCCTTTAGTACCTAAAAACTCCACATTATCTGCTACAACTTCTGTTACATAACGTTTTTTTCCATCTTGGTCATCATAACTTCTTGTTTGAATGCGACCATCAATTGCAACTTGACTTCCTTGATTTAAATAATTTTTAACATTTTCAGCTTGTTTTCTCCAAACTACAATGTTTATAAAATCTGCTTCTCTTTCTCCAGCTGCATTAGAAAAATTTCTATTTACTGCTAGAGAGAATGTTGCTACAGGAATATTACTTCCTGTATATCTTAATTCTGGATCCCTTGTTAAGCGCCCTATTAAAAATACTTTGTTCATATTTTCCTCACTCTTAGTCTTCTACTTTTATTGTTAAATGACGAAGTATACTTTCATTAATTCTTGCAACACGAGAAAATTCATCAATTACTTCGCTTTCAGCTTCTACAACATATAGAAAATAATAACCTGTTTTCATTTTGTTTATTTCATATGCTAATTCTTTTTGACCAAGGGCTTTTTCTTCTATAATTTTTGCATTACCATCTGTTAGGACTTTTTTCATAGTTTCTGCTACATTTTTAATTTCTTGTTCTTCCTTATCTGATCTTACTATGAATGTTAACTCATATTTTATCATTTTTACACCTCCTTCTGGACATAAGGCCTTTATATAAAGGCAAGGAGTATTTTAAATACTCGTATGTATTATAACAAATAAATTTTCATTTGTAAAACTTTTTAATACTTTTTATTTTAATTGATGTAGTTATACATTAAATCTGAAGTGGCAAATATCTCCATCTTGCATTTCGTAATCTTTTCCTTCTAATCTAGCACGCCCATTTTCTCTTACTTTTAATTCATCTCCGTATTTTATTAAGTCTTCATAACTCATTACTTCAGCCTTAATAAAACCTTTTTCAAAATCTGTATGAATTATTCCAGCACATTTTTTAGCATTCATTCCTTTTTTAAAAGTCCAGGCTCTAACTTCATCTTTTCCAACTGTGAAGTAGGTAGCAAGTCCTAATAGGTCATAAGTTGTTTCAATCAATTTGTCAAGACCACTTGTATCAATATTTAAGGCTTCTAACATTTCTTGTTTTTCATTATCCTCTAATTGACTTAGATCTTCTTCTAACTTTGCACAGAGTTTAACAACAGGTGCTTTTTCTTTTAAAGCATATTCTTTTACTAATTTTACATATTCATTATCTTCAGTTGTTATTTCTTCTTCATTTACATTTGCCAAATAAATAATTGGTTTTATTGTTAAAAAACTGTAAGACTTTAAAAGTAGTTTCTCTTCATTAGTCCAATCAATTAGTCTTAGAGGGATATTTTCTTCTAGTGACTTTTTAGCTTTTTCTAAAGCTTCAACTTCTAATAGATCATTTTTATCTTTACTAGTCCTTGCTTTTTTAGCAACTTTTTCTAGTCTTGCATTCACAATGTCTAAATCTGCTATTACTAATTCTAGGTTTATTGTTTCTATATCTCTAATTGGATCTACATTACCATCAACGTGGATTATTTTTCCATTTTCAAAACATCTAACTACTTCACATATAGCATCGGTTTCTCTTATATGTGATAGAAATTTATTTCCTAGTCCCTCACCATTTGATGCTCCTTTTACTAAACCTGCAATATCAGTAAACTCATATGCTGTTGGTATAACTTTGTTTGGATTGTACATATTTTTTAGAACTTCTATTCTTTTATCTGGAACAGTAACAACTCCTACATTAGGATCAATTGTTGCAAATGGATAGTTTTCTGCTAGAATATTTTTCTTTGTAATTGCATTAAATAGTGTTGACTTTCCTACATTTGGTAGGCCTACAATTCCTGCTGTTAAACTCATAATATACCTCTTTTCTGTTTCTTATTATAACACATATTAATTATTTAACATAGATAATATTTTTAATCATTCAATAAAAAAAGACCATAGTCTTAAATTGTTGGATAGACATTTGGTCCTATTGGAATACCTACTATGTACCATATTATTATTAGTAAGATCCAAGTTAATGATATTAGTATAAAATATGGTGTTAACATTTTTATTGCTGAATGAATAGTAATTGGCTTTTGTTTATTTTGATTATAGATATTTAAGTAACCTAAGTAAATTATAAATGAACCGAATAGGGGAGTTATACCCTTTGTCATAGAGTCTGCTGCACGCATAACTATTTGAGCAAACTGAGGTGATAAATTTGCTTGCATAAACATTGGCACTACAATCGGTGAAAATATTTGCCACTTAGTTGTTATACTTGTTGTAAATAGTCCAGCGAAGGCTATAATTATTAAAGATATCATTATTAATGGTATATCAGTAAATTCTAGATGAGATAATAAATTGGCTAGGGAACTTGCAATTACTTTTCCAATATTTGACATACGCCATATTGAAAGAAATTGAGAAAATACAAATATAAGTATTATAACCATCCCTATATTTTTAAAGTAATCACCAGCTTTTTCTATCAATTCTTTGTCATTTTTAATACTTTTTGCTCCAATACCATAGCTTATTCCTACTAATGTTAAAAATAGTGCTACTAGAAAAGTAAATGCCGAATGTAAATAAGAAGATTTTCCGAATAGCATATTAACATATGATGTTTCATTTTTATCTAGTAATAGTCCTGATAATGGTAAATTTGGTATGATACAATAAATAAATATTACTATTAAAATGATACTTGTAATTAGAGCATATCGCATACCTCTTTTTTCTTTTTTTTCTGTAGCAATCTTATTTTGCTCTGCTTCTTCTATATCAGTAATTATTAACTCACTTGTTTTTAAAGTATGTCCATTAATATCTTTTATATGATATTTACCAATCTTCTTATTGATAACTTTTTCTATTATGATAGTTCCTAGTATAGATATAATTATACTTACTATTATTATAAATATTAAGTTAGCTGTTAGGCTGATATGTGCTTGATTATCTATTAGATGTGCTGCTACTCTTGTATATGGAATTAGTCCTACATCAGTCCAACCAGTAAAGATACTTATACTACTTGCAAAAGCGGTTGAAGCAAATGCTGTTATTATACCTAAAATCGGATTTCTTCCGTTTTTTTCATATATAAGTGCTGCTAATGGGATTAGTAATACATAACCAATATCACTTATTAAAGAAGAAATTACTCCTAAAAATGCAACTATAAAGGTTAATTGAAATTTAGATAATTTTTTTAATTTTTTTTGTGAAACTGTATCTATTAATCCTGTTGCATTAGCTATACTTATTCCTATTAAACTTAGAAGTAGCATTGTAAGTGGGGCAAAAGAGGCAAAAGAGGTAATAGTATTTCTAAGAATTATTTTTATATTGCTATATGTTAGTAAATTTTCTACAGATATTAGTTTTGGCTCTAATTCTTTAGTGGTTGTATTTACTATATTATATGTCGTTTGTACCTGAAAGTGTGCTAAAACAGCACTTATTATTAGTATAAAAATGGTTGCTAAGAAATATACTGTTATTGGATGGAAGTAGAATTTTTTTAATTTTAATTTTCTTTTTTCTTGCATTTTATTTACCTTCCTCTTTTATTATTTTTTTTATTCTCTTATTAAAATCTATGCGTGGAATAAAAAAAGTACGACCGCAGGTTTGGCATTTTATTTTTATATCGGCTCCAACTCTTAAAACTTCCCAAATATCTCCACCACAAGGATGCTTCTTTTTCATCTGGCATTTAGTTCCTACTACATATTCTTTATTATTAACCATTATGAACCTCTACTTGTGGGAATGGTATTTTAATATTTTCTTTGTCAAGAGCTTCTTTAATTTTTTTTCGCATAATCCTTTGAGAAGCATATTGTTCCATAGAACTTACTGGGGCTGTAATTCTGTATATTACTGCTGAATTATCTAATGAGTCTATTCCTAGGACTTTAGCTTCTCCTTTAATTTTTGGTAATGTCTTTGTTAAATCTTTAGCAACCTTATTTAATACTTTCTCAACTTGATCCATATCCTCACTATAATCTATTCCAATATCAACAATAGCAAGTCCATCTTCTAAATTATAGTTTATTACTTCTGTTATATTATGATTTGCTATTATTTTTACTCTTCCTTTATAATCTCTTATTCTAGTAGTTTTTAGTCCAATAAAAACTACTTCTCCCATATAACCATTAACTTCTATAGTATCTCCTATTTCATATTGATCTTCTGCTATTATGAATATTCCTGCTAATAGGTCTTTAGCAATATCTTGGAAAGCAAGTCCTACTATTGTTGCCATAATTCCAAGTCCTGCTAATATTGATTTTATATTTATATTATATATAGTTAATTCTGCTAAAATTACTAAAATTATAATTGCATATTTTAAAATGTTTAATATCATAATTCTTATTGTATCAGCCCTTTTTTGATAGTGTCTTTTAATTAGTATTTTTGACTTTCTTTTATCAAAAATATTGTTGATTATTCTCTTTAGAATTGTATATGATATTGTACCAATTGCTATATATATAATTGGCAAAGTAAAGTATTTTATATCTATTTGGTATGTATTAAATAAAGTTATCATAATTCCTCCTTTATTTATCTAGATGCATTATTTCTAATAATCTATTTAAATCGTTGTCATTTGTAAATGTTATTTCAATTTTATTTTTCTTTATTTTTACTTTAGTTCCTAACTTATCATTTAACATTTCTTCAGCATACTTATATTCATTATCACTAGTTGTTTTTCTATTCATTTGTTTTCTTCTTTGATAATTATTATTCTCTGATGTTATATTTTCTAAGGCTCTAACACTTAATCCCTCTGTTATTATTTTATCTGTTAATTCTTTTATTTGATATGCATCATCTAGTTTGCTTAAAACTCTAGCGTGTCCCATTGTTATTTTATTTTCATTTATTAAATTTTGAGTTTCTAGTGGTAGATTTAATAGACCTAAAGTATTTGTAATATGTGATCTGCTTTTACCTAATCTAGTTGCTAGGGCTTCTTGTGTTAAATTTAGATTTTCTAGTAAACTTTTATAAGCACTTGCTTCTTCTATTGCAGTTAAATTTTCTCTTTGTAAATTTTCTAAAAGGGCTATTTCCATCATTTCAGTATCAGTAAAATCTTTAATTATTGCTGGTATTTCAGTAAGACCTGCTAAAAGGGATGCTTTTACACGTCTTTCACCAGCAATTATTTCGTATCCTTTGATACTTTTCTTTGCTATAATTGGCTGGAAAACTCCGTGCTCTTTTATGGAATTAGCTAATTCTTCTAATTTTTCTTCATCAAAGACTTTTCTTGGCTGATAAGGATTACTTCTTAATTCTTTTAATGGAATATTTATAATTTGCTCTTTTGGAGTTTCTTCTATTATTTTTTCTTCTACCGAATTATAATCTAATGGCTCACTATTAAATAATTCTTCTAGTCCTTTTCCTAGTGCTTTTCTTTTAATATTACTTTGTTGTTCCATTTCTTTCAATCACTTCCTTTGCAAGATTTATGTATGCCTCTGAACCTCTACTTTTTGGATCATACGCAATTATAGGCTCTCCATGAGATGGAGCCTCAGTCAATCTTATTAATCTAGGAATAATTGTATTGTATACCTTTTCCTTAAAGAATTTTCTAATATCATCTACTACTTCAAAGCCTAAGTTAGTTCTTGAGTCTAGCATAGTTAGTAAAACTCCTTCTATTTTTAAGGAAGTGTTTAGGCTTTTTTGTGCTAACATTATAGTATTTAATAACTGAGTTATTCCTTCTAGGGCAAAAAATTCACATTGAACAGGTATTATAACTGAGTCTGATGCTGCTAAAGCATTAGTAGTAATTAAACCTAGAGTAGGGGGACAGTCTATGATAATAAAATCGTATTCTTCTCTTATTGTGTCTAATTTTTCTTTTAACTGATTACCTTTTTGAAATCCCTCTTCATGCTTACTTTTTTCAAGAAGCTCAACATCTATTCCTGCTAAGTTAATTGTCGCTGGCATAACATATAATTTTTTATATTTTGTTTTTATTATGGCATCTTTAATGTCACATTCTCCTATTAATACATCATAAATGCTCTTTTCTATATCAGCTTTATTGATTCCTACACCTGTTGTTGTATTACCTTGTGGATCTAAATCTATTAATAGGACTTTTTTATCTAATACTGCAAGTGATGCAGAAAGATTTATACTTGTTGTAGTTTTTCCTACTCCACCTTTTTGATTTACTAGTGCTATTGTCTTTCCCATCTTATCACCTTTTTTCATTTATTTCTAGCATGTTCTATTTTATCAAATATTTTGTTATTTGAAAACATAATTGTCTTTATTTGTATTTAATTCTGTATTTTATATATTTATAAATTTAGAATTAGTAAAAGGCATAAATAAAATTATGCCTAATAATCACTGTTTTTATCAATTTTTATTAATATTTGATATTGATTTTCGAAATTCATTTCATCTGTATCTATTTTAGCACCTTGATTTTCTAATTCTTTTATAGTTTTTCGAATTTCATTTACCATTTGTTGAATATTATATTCTTCTTGGTTTTTTATTGGATTTTTTAAACTTTCACTCATTAGTATGCTACCTAGTGATTTTTTAGCATTACTATTCATCTTTTCATTTTTTTCTATTGGATTTTGAATTAATGTTTGATTTGAATCCATTAGTGAATTAGATTGTGTTTTTTCAGGAGATGAAGATTTTACAAAATCAATAAGACTATTATTAGAAGAATTTGGATTATTAAACATATCCTTTGAAGGTTCTTTTTGAGCTTGAGTATTAGTAGGTAATTCTATTGACATTAAATTAGGAGCTGAAAAATAATCTTCTTTATTATTATAATTTTTATTTTCACTTTCTCTTAAAGCCTTTTCAGCTGGAGTTAGTTTACTTTCATTATTATCTTTATTAGCCATTAAGTCTGGTTTTATATTTAATAATGAATCTAAGTCTGATTTAGCGATAGGCTTTGGTGGGGCTATATCATTTATACTGTTGTTTATATTTGTAATATCTTTAGTTCCTGTTTTTAAATCCATTAAGTCTATTGGTTTTGATAGAAATGTGGAGTTATCACCAGTTAAATCTGGATAATTTGGTTTGTCTTCTATTTCATCTTCTTCATCATCTATTTCTCCATAGTTTATGATATTATCATCTTTAGTTGGTATTTCTGGAAGGGGAGGAGGTACTTCAATATTTTTATCCATTAGAAAATTTAAAGATTTATCACTATTTATGGTGTTATCCTGAATTTCATCTTGCTCATTATTTGGTATTTTAACTGGCTCTGGATTTAGAATTGAAGTCAAATCATTTTCATCTTTTATTTGATCTTTTGGTATTGTTATGTTTTTTATTTCATTTTCTAATTGTCTTACTGTCATTTTTTGTTTTATCACTTTCTTTAACATATCTACTTGTTCTTTATGATCTGTTAAGTTAAGTAGGGCTCTAGCGTGACGTTCTGAAATTTCTTCTTTTAAAAGTGACTTTTGGACATCCTCTGAAAGTACAAGTAATCTCAATTTATTGGCTACTGCTGATTGACTTTTTCCCATTGTCTTAGCTAATTCTTCTTGAGTCATTTGATCTAATTCTATTATTTTTTGATAAGTTCTTGCTTCTTCTATTGGATTTAAATTTCTTCTTTGTAAATTTTCTAGTAAGGCTACTTTAGCGGCTTCTTGATCATCTAAATTTCTAATAATTGCAGGTATTGAGGTTAATCCAGCAAGAGCTGCTGCTTTATATCTTCTTTCGCCCGCAATTATTTCGTATTTACTATCATTTATTTTTCTAACAATAATAGGGTGTATAACTCCGTGTTCTTTTATTGATACTGCAAGTTCTTTTAGGGCCTTTTCATCAAAAACTTCACGGGGTTGAAATCTATTTGGTATTATATCGTCTAAGTGTAAAAATACTACTTCTTGTCTTTCATTCATATGTTTCATCCCACTTTCTATTCTTTTCCATTTTAATTATAGCAAAGAAGTAGTTGTTTTTCAAGAAAAATGATGACTAATAAAAAAGAGAAGTGTTTGTATGCCTTCTTCATATATTGTTATTTGCTTTATAACATTGAAAGGAAAATATCTATAATTAATTTTTAAATTATATTTTTTCAAGTGTTATTATTTTCGTTTTTATTATCTCTTTCATACTGTTTAAAGACTTCTATCGAGTAAGTTATTAGAATAAGAAATATAATTATTCAAATGATATATAGAATAGTATATTGTTTATAATAAATTATTCCTAATATTCCTAATACAACATTAATATTCACTACTTAAATTTTTTTATGATTCTTTACTATATCTTATTTTAAATTTATATATTTATTTTATTATTTATGGTAATTAAAAATAATGTTATTTTTCACTTTTATCAATTACTAGTATTGTTCTTGTACTATTTTCTTTTGGTAGTGAAAATTTTTCTTGTTTAGTTATTTGTAAGTTATATTTTTTAAGAAGATTTTTATTTTTTATATTCACTAGTTCTTCTTCAATATGACCTTTTAATGGGATAAATTTAGTATTTTTATCAATTATATTTTTTGTATAGTCTAGAAGTTTAGAAAGATTTGCTACTGCTCTTGTTGTTATTACGTCAAAGTGTTTACCTCTGTAATCTTCTATTCTTGTATGAAGTGTTTCTATATCTTTTAAATTAAGTATTTTAATTACTTCATTTAGAAAAACTATTCTTTTATTTAGTGAGTCTATTAAAGTTACTTGTAAATTTGGATACATTATTTTTAATACTAGTCCTGGAAAACCTGCTCCTGTTCCAAAATCTAGAAGAGTATTTATCTTTTCTAAGTCTATTACTTTTATTATTGTTAGACTATCATAGAAGTGTTTTAAATATACTTCATCGTGTTCTGTTATTCTTGTTAGATTTATTTTTTCATTCCAACTTATTAATAAATTGTAATATAATTCAAGTTGTTCTAATTGTTTATTTGTAGGTGTTATGCCTATTTTTTTTAATTCAGATATAAACTCTTCTTTATTCATTATTTTTCCTCTTTAAATATACCATTAATATTGAAATATCAGCTGGATTTACACCACTTATACGAGAGGCTTGACCAAGTGAAGTTGGACGAATATTTTTAAGCTTTTCACGGGCTTCGCTTGCTATATTTGGAATTTTATCATAATCAATATTTGGTGGTATTATTTTTTCTTCTAGTTTTAGCATTTTCTCTGCTTCATTTGTTGCTTTTTTAATATATCCTTCGTATCTAATATTTGTTTCTACATATTCTTGGATTTCTTTATCATAAGGTAGATTAATAAAATGAGCAATATTTTTAATTGTTACTTCTGGTCTTCTTAGAAGTTCATAAAGGGTTATTCCATCATTTATTTTAGAAGTTGGTATTTGTTCTAAATAGTCGTTTACTTCTTTTTTAGAAGTTATTTTGTTTTCTTTTAATAGAATATATAAGTTTTCTATATCTTTTTTCTTGTTTAAGAATTTATTATATGTCTTTTCTGTAATTAAACCGACTTTATATCCATATTCTCTTAGTCTTATATCTGCATTATCATTTCTTAGTAACAAACGATATTCCGCACGTGATGTTAGCATTCGATATGGGTCTTTTACTCCTTTGGTTACAAGATCATCTATTAATACTCCAATATATGATTCACTTCTTTTTAAAATAAGAGGTTCTTTATTTTCTAACTTTAGGGCGGCGTTTATTCCTGCAATTAGACCTTGACCAGCTGCTTCTTCATAACCACTTGTTCCATTTATTTGTCCTGCTGTATATAAATTTTCTATTAATTTTGTCTCCAAAGTCTGTTTTAATTGTCTAGAATCTATTGCATCATATTCAATGGCATAAGCATATTTTAATATTTTAGCTTTCTCCATTCCTGGTAGAGAATGTAGCATTTCATCTTGTACACTGTATGGCATACTAGTTGAAAAACCTTGTAAATAAATTGTATTTCCATAATCCTTACTTGTAGTATCAATACTTTCTGGTTCTAGAAATAATTGATGACGTTCTTTATCACTAAAACGAACAACTTTGTCTTCAATAGATGGACAATATCTTGGTCCTATTCCTTCAACATAGCCTCCATACATACTTGATTTTTCTAAATTGTCTTTTATTATATTGTGTGTTTCAGTTGTCGTATATGTTAGATAGCAAGGAACCTGATTATCTATATTATAATATGCTTTGTTATCGAATGAAAAGGTATGGATAATATTATCGCCACTTTCTATAGTTGTTTTCGTATAATCAATTGAGTTTTTATCTATTCTTGGTGGTGTTCCTGTTTTTAGTCTCAAAATATTAAAACCTAGTTTTTTTAAATCGTCACTTAAATATTTGCTAGGTTTTTCTCCATGTGGACCTCCACTTTTTTTTTCGCTTCCTACTAAAATCATTCCTTTTAAGTATGTTCCTGTAGTAAGTATTAAGGATTCTGTATATATTTCTTTTCCATTATCTAAAACTATACCCTTTATTTTTTTATTTTCTACTAGCAAATGTTCAACAATTCCTTCTATAATATCAAGATTATTAGTATTTTTTAAGGTTTTTAACATTTCTTTGGGATATGTCACTTTGTCTGCTTGAGCGCGTAATGCTTGTACAGCTGGTCCTTTTTTTGTATTTAAAAGTTTTATTTGTAGTGTTGCTTTATCAGCGTTTCTTGCCATTTCACCACCTAAAGCATCTATTTCTCTTACAATTATTCCTTTAGCTGGGCCTCCTATTGAAGGATTACAAGGCATATCTGCTATATTATTTATATTTCCTGTTATTAAAAGAGTTTTATGTCCTTTTCTGCTTGCTGCAAGAGAGGCTTCACAACCAGCGTGTCCTCCTCCTACAACTATTATTTCGTACTTCATTACTATCACCTATTTTCCTACACAAAAATTTTTAAATAAGTTATCTATTATTTCGTCACTATAATCAATACCTATAATTTTTCCTAAATTATCAAAAGCACTCTTTAAATCTAATTCTATTATATCTAGTGGATAATTTTCTTCTATTCTTTTTAAAGACTCTTCTAAAGATTTTAGAGAAAGTCTAGCAAGAGATAGTTGTCTAGCATTAGTTAAGTAGGTATAATCTTTTGTTTCTATTTTATCTAGATTAAACATTTCTTTTATTTTCTCTTTCAATGAATTTGTTCCTTTTAAAGAAGTTGTATTAGTTGTTATGATATTTCTATCTTTTAATTCTTCTATTTCTATCTTTGCTTCTAAATCATTTTTATTAATTATTACTATACTAGTCTTATCTTTTGTCTTTTCTAAAATCTCTCTATCTGTTTTAGTTAATTTTTCATTTGAATTTAATACAACTAAAATTAAGTCGGCATCTTCTATTAGAGATAAACTTTTTTCGACTCCTATACGTTCTACTATATCTTCTGTTTGTCTAATACCTGCTGTATCTATAATGTTTAAGGGTATTCCTTCTATATAAATATTTCCTTCTACTATATCTCTTGTTGTTCCTTCTACATCAGTTACAATTGCCTTATCATATTCAAGTAAATTATTTAAAATACTACTTTTTCCTACATTTGGTCTTCCTACTATTATAGTTTTTATTCCAGTTTTTATGATTTCTTTATTTTCCGATTCTTTAATTAAATATTTTAATTCTTTTATTTGTTTCTTTACTATTTCTCTAATTTTTTCTGTAGTCATTATTTCAATATCATAGTATTCTGGATAGTCAATATTTACTTCTATATGTGATATTAGATCAGTTATATTTTCTCTAAATTCTTTAATTAATTTTGATAATCTTCCTTCAATATTATTAATAGCCAGTTTTCTTTCATTATTTGTTTTACTTTGAATTAAATCCATTACGGCTTCACTTTGTGTTAAGTCTATTCTACCATTTAGAAATGATCTTTTAGTAAACTCTCCTTTTTCTGCTAGACGGGCACCATTAGTTAGTAATAATTCTAAAACTTTATTAGTTGTGCTTATTCCTCCATGGCAATTTATTTCTACTATATCTTCTGTTGTATAGGTTTTAGGGGAAAGCATTACTGATACTAGAACTTCATCTATTACTTCATCCTTATCTTTTATTTTTCCGTAATGAATTGTATGAGATTGTACTTTGCTTAAATCAGTTCCTTCAAATATTTTGTTTACTATTTTTATAGATTGTTCGCCACTTACTCTAACAATTGAAATTGCTCCAACACCTAGTGAAGTTGAGATGGCTGCTATTGTATCATTCATTGTGACCTCCTTATCCCTTTTTTGCTTTTCTTATTATAGCATATATACTAAAAAAAGGAAGATTTATTTTTCTTCCTTATATTTTATAACTATATATCTATTTGGTTCTTCTCCCTTACTTTCTGTATAGACATATTTATTATTTAATAAAGTATTATGAATTATTCTTCTTTCATAAGAATTCATTGAATCAAGTTTTGCTTCTATCTTGGTGTTTCTTACTTCTTCTGCTATATTATTTGCAAGTTTTATTAGAGATTTTTCTCTTTTTTCTTTATAATCACTTATGGTTACAAGAAATTTAAATGGTTGTTTTAGTTCTTTTTTAAGAGAAGCATATGCTAGTGTTTGCAATGCATTTAAGTTTTTACCACTTTTTCCAATTAATAGGGCATCATTTTCTGAATAAATAGTAAATGTTGGAACAGTATCTTTATTTGTTATTTCTATATTTATGGAATTATATCCTATATTAGAAAGAATGTTTTTTAGATAATTTTCAATAAACTTTAAGACTTCTCTTATTTCAATTACTTCAATAGTTACTTTTTCTTCAGATGTTTCAAGTTCAGTTATTATAAGATTTTTTTCAGTTTCTACTAAATTCTTTTTAGCTTCGTTTATTGCTTCTATTTTATTTAATGATGTATATATATGTTTTTCCATTAAAACACTTCCTCGTATAATATGTTTTGTAAGTCGATTTTTGACTTACAAAACATATATTCTTT
>CAJTKB010000002.1 GCA_910576925.1 uncultured Bacilli bacterium
ATACAAATAATAACTACCAATCGCATTTATTATAATAGATAAAGATAAGACAACTATACCTAATATTAATAATATTTTTCCTTTTAAATTAATAAACAATGTGCCAACTATTTGTATCACAACTAATATAAATATAATCGAAAATAAATAATTATTAGGTAAAACATTAATGTTTATAATAAAATATATAAATCCTATTAAAAATAACATACTAATAATACTCAATATATTTATTTTTCTAAACTTTCGATTCATAGGATCCCCTCATCTCTTTTCACACATTATAATAAATTATACTAATAAAGTCAATTATAACAACTAAAATAAGAAAATCCAAATATTACAAATTAGTCTACTTTATTAATCTTTTACTACTATTATTTCCGAAACAATATTCTATATTTTCATTATCATATAATTTAAATATATTATTATCATAAACACTATCTTCTGTTAATAATAACCTACTATACTTACCAGGATTCAATAAAACTTCCCAATAGGCCTTCACAATACTTTTGTTAACTATTCTCTTTAAACTTCTAGCTCCCTCTCCTATTTTATATGCTTCATCTGCTACAGCATTCAAATATCCATCAGTATAGTCAAATAAAACATTCAAAGTAGCATATTTATTTTTTTCACTTACTAACACACTATAAGTAGAATCAGTTAAAATAGAACGTAGACTCTCTTTTGTATGTTTAGGTAAGATAATAATATCAGTAATTCTTGACATAAGTTCTCTAGGCATAAGTCCATATTTTACCAAATCTCCACTACTAACTTCTAAATACATTTCACGTTCTACATTTAAATTTTTGGCATTGTAATCAAAGCCTATTCTTTTATTATCAAGATTTCTATTTTCAGTCAATTTATCAATCACATTAGTAAAAGCACCTGTTGCAAAAAAGGTTAACTTAGAAGTATCAAAATTATAACTTTGATATTTATATTTTATTGTATAAGTATTTCCTTGAATAAATGCTAACAAACTATTAAGTACTGCTTTACCTCCTATATCAGAATTACTATCGCTTCCTTTTTTATCAATCTCATCAAATACAATAATCCCCCTTTGAGCTTTGTCTAAATCACCATCACAAATACGCAAAAGACCCTCTAAAGCTTTTGTAACACTTTCTCCTTCATATCCACTAGCACTAATATTAGCCATATCTACAATAAACATTGGTACATCTAAATACTTACTAGCAACATCACATAACATAGTTTTACCTGTACCAGTATCTTCTATAATTAAACAAGTACTTTTATTAATAGGATCATCTATTAATCTATTTGTAACAATATTAGTAATTACAAATTGCTTTGCTTCTTCTAGTCCAATTATTCTATCATCAAAATACTTTTTCATCTCTCTAACATCAATATATTTAGATTTGTTATCTGATTCAGCCTTTTTTATAACTTCATTATTTTCAACATAAGAATCTTCATAAAAACCACTTAATTGTAATAATTTCTTTCTAACCTCTTCCAAAGTTTTACATTCTAATAATTCTCTAATATAATTATTATTAACAATTGCATTATTAGAATAATCATTGCCAAGATTAAAACTACTTCCATCTTCTAATTCATCATTATATTTATTAAATAAACTCTCAAATTCACTATCTACAATTTTTATAGAATCACTTTCAACTAATAAAATACCAATATAACTTTTCTCACTATATTCTTCAAAATACTTTTTCTTATTGCCATTATATTTTTCAGATAATTCGCTCATACTAATTGCAAATGCAACTGGCTTATCAATACTATCATATATATTTTCAATATCTTCTGCTCTTAAATACTCTTTTCCAGTTTCATCAATAAAACAGTCATCAGCAAATATTCCTTCAACTAACATATCTGGCACAAATATAATTATTCTAGTATTAATAATATACTTATTCATCAAAATAGCACAAAATTTTTCTTTCATATAATCCCCCACTTAATTACTAATAGTATAGATAAATTAATCTTACTAGTCAATAATATATAAAAAATTAGTGTTTTCACACTAATCTCTTATATACAAGTCTCTTGTATATACTTTATCATACACATCTAAAAGATTCTCTTCCATTCTATTAGCAATAATAATATCACAAGTACTTTTAAACTCTTCTAGATTAGAAATAACTTTATACCCTTCAAACATATCACCCTTAAAAGTTGGTTCATAAATTACAACATTTATATTTTTTTCCTTCAAGTTAACTATAATACTTTGTATCGCACTTGATCTAAAATTATCTGAATTAGCCTTCATTGTAAGCCTATAAACACCTACAATACTAGGATTTTTTAAAAGTATCATATCTGTAATATGTCTTTTTCTAGTATCATTTGCTTTTACTATTGCCTCTATTAAATTTTCTGGCACATCTTTATAATTAGCTAATAACTGTTTAGTATCTTTTGGAAGACAATATCCTCCATATCCAAAGGAAGGATTATTATAATAATCACCTATTCTTGGATCTAATGATACTCCATCGATTATATCCTTAGTATTAAGACCTTTTATCTCAGCATATGTATCAAGTTCATTAAAATAAGCCACTCGAAGAGCTAAAAAAGTATTAGCAAATAATTTTACTGCTTCAGCTTCAGTAGAATTCATAAATCTAATAGGAATATCCTTTTTTATTGCACCTTCCTTTAATAAATCAGCAAAAACTTCAGCTCTTTTACTTCTTTCTCCTACGATAATTCTAGAAGGATATAAATTATCATATAAAGCACTTCCTTCTCTTAAAAATTCTGGTGAAAACATAATATTTTGAATATTATATTTTTCTTTCATTTTTTCTATAAAGCCAACAGGAATAGTAGACTTAACAACAATTGTTGTATCAATATCTAAAAAAATCACCTTCTTAATGATATCCTCAACACTAGAAGTATCAAAATAATTTAATACATCATCATAATTAGTAGGCGTACTAATAATTATATAACTAGAACCAAGAAAGGCCTCCTTATAATCAAGAGTCGCCCTTAAATTCAAGGATTTATTTTTCAAATATTCTTTTATATCCTTATCATCAATTGGTGATACCTTTTTATTTATCATATCAACCTTTTCTTCAACTATATCATAGCAAACAACCTCATTATTTTGTGCTAACAATATAGAATTAGAAAGGCCAACATATCCTGTACCTGCTACTGCTATTTTCATAATTTCTCCTTATCTACTTTTTCTAAATACTTTACCTAAATACTTTTTCAATAAATTTACATAATAATTAAAATTATCTGTCTTATAAAAGATTAATGCTAATATAAAATTAGGTATAGTTAAACATAAAATAGTCTTAATAATTAACTGTATATATATATTATCAAAATTAATAAACATAGACAAGTAATAACTTCCACTAGCAATTATTATAAAAAGTAAAATATAACCACTAGTTTCTTTAAAATAAGAAATATAATCTCTATCAAACAATTTCTTATATACATACTTTGGATAACTATAACACCAAAGAGTAAGACCACTAACAATAGTTCCCATAAAAACCCCAGCAAAACCAAATATTTTAAGTAATATATAACTAGCAACTATATTAGTAATAGCTTCAACTAAAGGAACAAATCTATCCTCATAAAAAATGCCTGCTGACTCTTTAAATACCATATAACTATTACGCATAGACTTCTGAAAATAATTAAATACTAATACAATTAATATAAGATGAGCTAAAACATACTCCCTACCCAACCATATAATTATAAAATCATCCATAATTATCAAAATACTAATAGCAGAAAATGAAGCTACCCAAAAATTTAAAAATCTAATTTTTTTAAAAACAGAATAATTCTTTTTCTTATTATCTTCAACTAATAAATTACCAACACTAGAAGTAACAACACCAATAACTTGTCCAAACAATATATTAACAGCATTAATAATCAAATAATAATTAGAATACATTCCAACTTGTACAATACCAATGAACTTAGATATTAATATATTATCAGTACCATTAACAAAAAAACCACCTATCTTATGAAAAAACAAAGCTCCAACTTTTTTAAATATATCTCTTTTAGTATCATCATCCAAATCTTCTTTTTTATTAATAAATGGATACATCATATTAGCAACAACCGATACTACAATATTTTCAATAATTCTCATAATAATTTTAATTAATAAATATAAATAATAATTCTTTGTTTTAACTAATATTATAGTTTGAAATAAATTTAAAAACGTAAGATAAAGAATATGAATAACATTAACTATATAATTTTTTTGATAAGCATTAATAATCGATCTTTTATAAGATAAAATATAAGAAAAGAAAATATCAATTACAAATAATATATATACAAAGTTTAAGTTAATATCAACAGTTACATCATTAATCAAATATCCTAAAAATGGTGTAATAGATAGTCCAACCAGTAATACAATTATTGAAATAATATTATAGCACTTTTTATAAAAATATAATAAAGCGCATATTTTCTTTTTATCATTATCAAAAACAGGTTTATATAAATTATATATTATAGCAGAACCTACCCCTAATTCTACTAAACCAAGCATTGATATTATATTGTTAAATAATCCATTAATACCTAAATACTCCTGTCCTAAAGTTTTAACAAATACAAATTGTGCTATTAATCCAATCAAAATAGTCAAAAAATTTGATATAAAAGATATTAGAATATTTTTTATTGAATTTTTAGTCCTCATTTTCTTCACCTAATAGACTACGAATATACTTTTCAAACTCTACTAATGATTTATTTAATCCCTTTTCACTAATAGATTTATTACCTATCTTTGCTATTTCTATTCTCTTTTCGTTATTATCAAATAAATATTTCACATTACTAACCAAAGAATCTACATTAGATATTTCTGATATAAGGGCATTATTATTATTAGCATATTCCATAATACCTTGACAATTTGTCGTAACTAAAGTACAACCACAAGCCATTGCCTCCATTCCAGGAAGACCAAATCCTTCACTTAAACTACTACATAAAAATACAGCACTATTATTAAGAATATTTATAACCTCATCCTCACTAGCATTTCTCGTATATTTAATCCAACTAGGTAAGTCTTTAGGTCTCTTAGGACTACCATAAATAGAACAATCCATATCTGGGTATTTTTCCTTTAATTTATATATAGCACTTAATCCATAAATAGAGCCTTTAACCTTAGCCTTATGATATAAAAGTGCTATTGAATGATTTTTTCTATTTTCAATACTATTTATAATCTTAAATTTATTTAAATCTATCCCATTAGAAATTAGTTTACTATCACTATTAGAACTTTCATCGACTATTTTCTTTAACCATTTAGAAATAACAATATTATTCATTCCTAAATTATATGAATTCTTCAAATCAGCATCTGTTGTTCCACCCCACTTTTCATATCCTTGAATAAAGTAGACTTTTACTCCCTTATTAATAGGAAAATCATAAACATATTTTGCAGTCTCATATGCCGTTGCTACACTTATATCAGCATTTCTTACTAATCTTTCATCAAAATTATTAACTACTACTTTTTTTATAGACTTATCTAATTTAAACCATTTAGGAGTAAATAAAACTATTATTTTTCTCAAAAGTAATGCTACACTCTTAGGAATTTTCTTACCATTCTTACCATCTTTACCATCATAATAAATACATACATCATATCCATTCTTACATAAATAATTAGCATACTGATATACCATCTTATAACCACCAATAATTCGTAAAAAAACTCCTGGTAAATAGAAATTAATTTTCAACTTCTTCACCTTCTTTTTTCAACTCTTCTAACAATATTTTATTAGATTTAAGTAATTGTCGATCTTTAAAAAGAGACTTTTTTCTTTTAGTTTTAGTAATATAGTTAGTAGAGGAATCTTCATTATGAAATACTACTAACTCATTATCATAAACAGATAATAAATTATTTCTTTTAAGCCTCAAATAAAGAAGTTCTTCTTCACAATAAAGAAAAGTTCTATCATCTATACCATCAAATTTATCTATATAATTTCTTGAAAATATCAAACAAGAACCATGCAAAATAACATCAATATTATTGTTTTTATACTCTCTAGAACTATTCTTTTTCTCACCCTTATAAAACTTATTAAATATCTTATCTAAATAAAGAAAATAAATTATATACCTAATAATTATTCTTAGTATAATTCTTTTTTCTTCTCTTATAGTAGGCAATTTTTCTCTATAATAACAAATACTATTATCTCTTAAAATTATCTTTGGTCCTAATACAGCAAAATTGTATTTTTTATATTTTTCTATAATCAAATCACAAAAATTATTACTAATTATGTAGACATCATTATTCATCATAACAATAAAGTCTGCATCTAGCTTATTTTTAGCATATAAAAATCCAACATTATTACCTCTTGCAAAACCTAAATTTTCTTTATTTATTATTATATGGATATTAGAAAATTCTTTATACTTTTCTTTTAAAATTTCCCCTGTATTATTAGGAGAATTATTATCTACAACAACTATATCTATTTTATATTTACAATCTAAATTTAATATTGAATCTATACTTTTAAATGTATCTTCAATAGTACAGTAATGTAAAATAACAAAAGAAAATTTATACATATTACCACCTCTCAAAAATAGAATTAAATTCTAAAATTGCACGTATTGTTGCATCAAATGTACCATTCAATATAAAGAATACCATAAACATACTTAATAGTAAAAGTAGAATTATTAGTAAAACAACAAAATCGTTTCGCCTTAACCTCTCTCCTAAAATATTAGTAATAGCAATATAATTAATTAATAATATTCCTCTAAATAATCTGACGAATTCATAAGAATAAAAATATAATGGTATTGTAATTAACAACAAAATATTTAAAATTATAACAGAGTCCAAAAATTTCACATTTTTGTCTTCTTCTTGACCCTTAAAAAGTTTCTTTAAAAATAGCATTGAAGCTATTGGAATACACTGTACAATAACAAATAATATAGAAATAATAAATGATTTAGAAACATATTTTCCTGTTAAAAAGTAAGCCTCCATTTTACTTGATGGAATAATATAATTAAGCATATTTATAAACAATTTGGAACGCATCAATAAAGTTGCTACTATTGCAATTATAAAGAATAAGATAAAAGTATCCTTAATTTTCTTTTTCTTAAAAATTGGATACAACAAAAATATGAAATAAATAAAAGCAGATGTATGAAAACCACACGCTATTATATTTAAAATAATATATTTGCTAATATTTTTCTTAATATTATCATCCTCAAGTAGTAAAAATGTAAGTCCATAGCACACAAAACAAGTTGCTAAAAAGTGTCTTATTTGAACAGCATCAACAAAGAATGGACAAATTAAATACATTGAAATTGCCAAACTACGATACTTAGATATTCTTGATAAAGTTAAATATATTATAAAAAGACAAATAAAAGAATAAACAGTTAAAAATTTTTGATAATTAAATCCTATTTTATAAAAAAACTGACACATAAGCTGAAATAATCCTTCTGTATATGTAAAAGTGGAAGTAATACCATAACTATTGTAAATTCTTTCATACATATAATAATCAGCATTATAATAATTATATCCCATTAATATAAACATTAAAGCTAAAATTATAAAAAGTAATAATTTAGATTTTTTATTAAAAATAGCCAATAAGAAAGGTAATAATATTATTAAATAACTAGTCATAATTCCTCCATATTTATTATTTTTTAATAGCTAAATACACTCTTTTTAATAATTTCATTTTATATAATGAATATATAACCTTATACTTGATATTATTAGTCATACTTACACTTTTTTTAAAATACATTGTAGCATCTTTGTCTTGTAACATCTGAAATATTGCAATTCTACAATATATTCTAGCCATATGACTTTTATTCATAATATCACTATACTTATCAGAAATTATAATTAAGGCATCTTCTCCCTTTTTTGGATTTTTTGTAATACTATCGTTTTGTAAATATACATTATTTAAAACTTTATCTAAATGATAACACTTATACTTACTAGCAAGTCTAATAGCTAAATCCCAATCCTGAAATCTTGGAAGTTTAGTATCAAATTTAATATTTTCAAATATTTCTCTCTTCCCAAGTATACACTGAGTAGTAATAAAATTCCTATAAAGTAATTTATCTAAAATATTATCAGATGCAATATGAGCCTTAGGAACAATAGTACTTTTTTTATTATTTATTCTTTTAAAACTAGAGAATGTCCAAAAAACATTATTATTTATCATACAATTGATCTGTTCAGATATTCTATTTTTTTCAGAAGTATCATCGCTATCTTGGAAAGTAATATATTTTCCTTTTGATTTTTCAATACCAAAATTTCTAGCTGCATTAGCCCCACTATTTGTATCTAATTTATAATAAACAAGTCTCTCATTATTATATTTTTTTATTACTTCTTCTGTATTATCAGATGAACAATCATCAACTATTATAAGCTCTATATTAGAATAACTTTGATTAAGTATAGAATCTATGGCATTTTCTATTATATAACCTCTATTATAAGTAGGCATTATAACTGATACTAACTCATTCACTATCTTTTCCCCACTTTCATTCCAATTATTCTTGCTAGCATATCAAATGGAAATCTAACTAGTACCTTAATATTTTTCTCATCGATAGCTCTTTTTAAAACATATGTTGCTAAACTACCTCCAGCCTTATTAGTTCCATATTTATCTAAATAATTATTTTCTTTAAAAAATATACCTGTAAGTCTATATCTATTATATACTTCTTTCAAAGAAAACTTATGAGAATGATAAACAACTGAACTAGCACAATATTTGATTTTATACCCAGCCATAATAATCTTATGTGCAATATACATATCTTCATTAGTAGGTAGATTTTTTCTATCATATCCATTAAGCTTATTAAATATATCTCTTCTAATAGCAGAACTGGCATCAGAAAAGAAAAATGTTTTAAGCCCTAATCTTTCTATATCATCTTTTGAAACTATAAAAGAATCTTTAGGATAATTCTTCTCTCTTGTATATTTTTCAATTCCATTATCATTAGGAAGTTGTCTAGAATAGGTTGCTACTATATCACTTGTTTCAGTAATATCCTTAGTTAATTCATAAAGCCAATTCTTATCTTTTATTATAACATCTTGAGTAATAAAAACCAATATATCAGAAGTACATTTATATGCAGCATTTTCCCTAACTAAGCTATGTGAAAAATCTGTCTTATTAATTTTTTTATAAGAACAATTATTTTTCTTTAAAAACTCCTCCGTTTTATCACTACTCTCAGTTAAAATATAATTAATTTTATTGATATTAACATTTTCCTGAAAAAGCAAAGAATTATTTAAACTTTCAATATAACTCGCAGCATTATATAAAGGACATATAATATCTATACTCATAAATCTACCTCTTTCTAAAAAAAACTATATGCAAATACTAAATCCGCATATAGTTTTACCATTTTCTTTAGTACTTACTATTTACTTTATTTAGCGCCTCTTCCTTGTAATACCGCAATAATTGTTCTAAAGAAAACTTTAATGTCTAATTTTAAAGATATATTTTTTGCATAGTATGCTTCTAATTCGACTCTCTCTTCATATGTTGTACAACTTCTACCATTGCAAGCCCACCAACCTGTAAGTCCTGGAAGTACAGATAATACTAAATCCTTCTTATCTTTAAAATATTCAAGTTCTTTTTCCAAAACTGGTCTAGGCCCAATAAGTGACATTTCGCCTTTTAAGATATTGAAAAGTTGTGGAATTTCATCAAGAGATGTTTTTCTAAGAATTTTACCAAATTTTGTAACTCTTGGATCATTATCTAATTTATAATTTTTCTTAAACTCTATCATTTGCTCTTCAGTAAAGTATTTAGAAAAATTATCAGCATCACTAACCATTGTTCTAAACTTATAGAGATATATTTCTACTCCATCTTTACCAACTCTCTTATGTTTATAGATAACTGGTCCTTTAGAACTTATCTTTATAAATAATGCTATAACCAAAAATATAGGACTTAATATGATTATAGAAACAAATACAATAATAAAATCAATCAATCTTTTAAATTTAACATAAATATCCTTCGAAATTGTAATTTTTTCAGGTACAAGTTCTAAACCTAAAGCCTCACTATTCATCTCTATTCCCCCTTATCAATTAGTGGCTATATTATACCACAAAATTGATAATTTGTAAAGAAAAACAGTAATAATTTATTTCATATCAATATTATCACATATCTTTGAAAGTTTTAAAGAACAAAAAATAAACAATAAAATTACACTCAAAACAATTATCGAAAGTATTCCAAATATTTTAATAATGATAACCTCCTCTATCTGACAACAATATAATTATCATTGTCTTCTACTCTCTACTATTTAAGTATAACATATTTTATAAATTAAAAAACAAAATTTTAAAACATTATAAATAAATTTTATATCTATTTATAAAAAAATTTATAGCTATCACTTTTTTCTATAACCATACACCAAATATTATTCCTGACATTGCAAGAACTAGTCCAAATATCCAAAACATTTTTACTATATCTTGCTCTTTCCAACCTAATTTTTCAAAATGATGATGAATAGGAGTCATTAAAAAAACCTTTCTATGAAATACTTGTACTGCTATTGATTGAATAATAACAGATAAAGTTTCAACAACAAATACACCGGCAACTACTACCAAAGTAAGTTCTCTATGAGTTAAAATAGCTATGGCACCCATTGTTCCTCCTAAAGTAAGACTACCAGTATCTCCCATAAATATCTTTGCTGGATAAGTATTAAATACTAAAAAACCTAGTAAACTTCCACATAAAACTAAAGAAAATATTCCAAGATCCTCATATCCTACCATTAAAGAAATAAGAGCAAAAGCAATAAATGCAATCGCAGAAAGACCACCAGCTAGTCCATCAAGACCATCAGTCAAATTAACAGCATTACTAGAACCAACTAACACAAGCAAAATAAATATTCCATATATAAAGCCAAGTTCCAAATCAATATGAAGTGTTCCAACAGTAAAAGCGGTTTGTCCTCCATTTTTCATATAAATATAGAAAAAAACAATTGCAATTAAGACCTGCATAAATAATTTTTGATAGGTTGTAAGTCCTTCGTTATTTTTCTTTTTTATTGATAAATAATCATCTAAAAATCCTATTAAAGCATGACCTATAAAAACAATAAATACAATTCCAAGATTTGATGTATAAGGAACCTTTTTAGTAACTAAAAGAGAGAGCATAGTTATAAGTGTAGAAAAAATAAAAATTAGTCCCCCCATAGTTGGAGTTCCTTCTTTTTTTCTATGACTTTCTCCTACAAAGACACTAATTTTTTGACCTATATGCATTTTTTTTAACATTGGTATTAATATAACACCAAGTAAACTAGCAAACAAAAAGCCAATCATTACTGCAAAAACTGCCTTGGTTAATAATAGCATAAAACCACTCCATTTCTACTTATAGTAGTATAACATATATACTTTCAAGAAAAAACTAGAAAAACGTCAATATACATAACTTTACATATTACTCACCTAATAGAAGTCTAACCATAGTTCCTTCTTCAACACTAGTACCAGCTTCTGGTGATTGTCCAACAACTTTTTCTCCACTACCAGCATATTCAATTGTAAAAGTAGTTAAAGCTTTTTTAGCCTCATCTACGCTCATTCCAACTACATTAGGAACTTTATATACTACTTTATCTGACCATTCAAGATCTTTTTCGATTTGATTTTTTTGTCTCTCAATTCCTAATGCATCAATAATATCTAATAAAATCCTTCTAGCAATAGGTGTCGTTGTATAACTTGAAAGCATTGCAGTATGTTTAGGATTATCTATTGCAAGATAAAATACAGCTTCAGGATCATTAGCAGGCACAATTGACATAAATGACATAATATAATTATTAACTAAATATTGACCATTCTCAACCTTTTGAGCTGTTCCAGTTTTTCCACCTATTCTATAACCATCAATATATGCAGAACGTCCTCCTCCTAAAGCTACAACATTCTCAAGAGCTCTTCTCATAATATTAGAGGTCTTTTTACTTATAACTTTTCTAACTAATTTTTTATTATTTTCTTTTATAACATTTCCTGATTCCTTCTCTAAAATATTTTTCACAACATAAGGAGTATATAAATTCCCACCATTAACAACTGCTGATACTGCTGTTACTTGTTGAATTGGAGTAACACTTATTCCTTGACCAAAAGCTGTAGTTGCAAGTTCTATATTACCAACTCTTGATAACGGAAATATTATTCCCTTTCCTTCTCCACTTAAATCAACTCCTGTTTGAGCACCAAAACCAAATTTATCAAGATAAGAAAATAATCTATCTTTTCCAAGTTCCTGCCCCATTTTTACAAATCCTGGGTTACAAGAATTTTGAAGAACTTCCATAAAAGTTTGAGCTCCATGTCCACCAGCCTTCCAGCATTTTATTACAGCAGTATCAACTTTAACCTTACCAGCATCATAAAAATGATCATTATCAAGGTCTACTACTCCTTCCTCAACAGCTGCAGCAGTAGTTATAATCTTTTGAGTGGAACCAGGCTCATACGTTGCCCATATTGGCAAATTACGGCTTAATACTTCCTGCGAATACTGTTGATAATTATTAGGATCAAAATTAGGCCTACTACTCATTCCATAAATCTCACCAGTATTAGGATTCATAACAATAGCAAGAGCCATATCAGGAGAAAACATATCAACAACATTATCAAGCTCCCTTTCTAATGACTGTTGAATATTAATATCAATAGTTAATTGTATATCCATTCCATCTTGAGGTTCTAAATAAACATCAGCTAAATCAAGTTTATTACCCTTAGCATCAGAAAAATATTTAATAGCACCACTTTCTCCTGTTAGATATTTATCATACTGAAGTTCAAGTCCAGATAACCCCTGATTATCAATGCCAACATAACCTAAAACGTGTGATAAAAGAGCTCCATATGGATAGTTTCTCTTAGACTCTTTAACAAGATAAACACCATCTAACTTTAAATCACTTATTTTCTGAGCTATTTCATAACTAAGTCTTCTTCCTTCTGGATGTACTCTTTCAATGGAAGTAACTTTACTAACATGAGCATACATCTCTTTATAACTAACACCTAAAATCTCTGAAAGTTTTGTAGCAGCATCCTTCTTATCTTTAATTTGATTAGGTACAACTACAAGAGAAGTTGTAGTTAAGTTATCTGCAAGAACTACTCCATTTCTATCAAGTATTCTCCCTCTATTAGCTTCAACTGGTAAATCTCTACTCCACAAATCATTCGCAAGAGCAGATAATTTCTTATAATCAAATATTTGAACATAAAATACTTTTAGTATTATTAAAAAAAATGCTAAAAATAGAAAAAGTACAAATATTTTAATTCTCTTATCTATATTTTTTAAGAACATAATATCACCTAATGATAGATATGAACCAAAAACAAAAAAAAGAACATTTATGTAAAAACAAAAAGTTCCAAAATTTGCAAAAATTATATTTAATACATATTAAGATTACTAATCTTTAATTCTTATATTTTCCTACAGAACTGTTAGATTTAACATAAGCAGTATTTTTATTTACTTGTTCTAAAACCTTTTTAGTATATAACACTAAATCAGTTTTACCAGTCTCTTCAATTCTTACTAGTTTAGAATTTTCTCTATTACTCCTATTTTTTAAATAATAATTATTATGTTGTCTTACCAAAATGTCAAACCTATTTATATAAGTATTATACTTTTCAATTTTTTCTACTAATCTCTTACATAAGAAAGAACTATCTGCTTTATCCCTAATATGTGAAAATATATTTTCCAACTCTTTATCTGTAAAACTACTTTTTTCAGGAAGTAAATCTGGAAAAACACAACGTATTTGTAAATATAAAATATCATTTATTATTACATTTCTTAACATATTTAAATACTCTTGTCTATCTAAATAGCCTATTTCTGGAAAATCTTTATTGTCATTTTCATTCACATTATCATTCATTTAATCCCCTCCTTTATACGTTTCAAGATTATAACATAAAAATTGAAAAAGCACAAGATTTTTCTCACATTTCCACAATTTCCCAAACAAAAAACTATTAATAAATATTTTTATTAAATTATATATTTATTAATAGCATATTATTATCAGCAAACAAACTTTAACATTTTTCTATTTCAAACTTAACATATTGATTATTTTTCAATGAACTTGCTTCCTGTAAAAGTGTTCTAATCGCATTAATTACTTTGCCATCTTTCCCAATAACCCTACCAATGTCAGCTTCATTTACTTTAGCTATAAGCACGATAACTCTATCGTCACTTTCATTCATTTCTACTACAACACTATCTGTATAAAAAACGATAGATTTAATCAAAAATTCAGCTAATTCTTTTAAACTCATATATTATTTTACCTTTTTATTTTTAGAGTCAGCAAATTTTTTCATAATTCCAGCTTTACTAAATAAATTTCTAACAGTATCAGTTGGAATAGCTCCAGTATTTAACCATTTTAGTGCAACTTCTTCATTTATCTTAGTTTCAGTTTCATCACAAGGATAATAATTTCCTATTAACTCTAAATATTCTCCATCTCTTCTTGCACGTGAATCTGTTGCAACTATTCTATATCTAGGATGTCCTTTAGCACCCATTCTTGTTAATCTTATTTTAACTGCCATATTAAATTCCTCCATTTCTAAATCAACTATAGAATATCACAACTCAATCTAGCTGTCAACATATTTTGGTTAACACATTTAAAGATGCTATTTATCTAATTTCAATACTAAAAAAATAAATCAATTTAAATTATCTGTAGAGCCAAAGCCACCAGTTCTATTTCCTGTAGCATTATCTAAATCTACCAGCAAATATTTTTGAAATATTACTTGTCCTATTACATCACCCTTATGAATAACTATTTCTTCATTTTTTATATTATAATATTGAAAATAAAAATGTCCTTCATTTGTTTCATTATTATAATAATCCTTATCAATTATGCCAACACTATTAGCCATTACAAGTCCCTTTTTAGGTCCACTACTTCTATTCAACAGCATATAAAACTCATCATCCATACAATAAGCTTTTAAACCAGTAGGAATTAGTGTTGGTTTTTCACCTAATTTAAACGGTGGTATAACAACATCCTCTGCTGCTTGAACATCATATGCTGCAGCAAATTTCGTACTCCTAACAGGTAGATTTATTCCTTTATTTTTATACTCTTCTACTATTTCAAAACCTCTTTTTCTCATATTTCTTCTCCTTCAATATCTTATTATTATCTATATATAAAATTTTCTTATTTTCCTTGTTATCCCAAATATATCCTACATAACAGCAAATACTTTTATTTATGTATCAAAAATAAAAATCTAGAAAAAGATCAACTAATAGAAAAAAATGGAAAACCAATAAAATCGATATAAACTATTTACATAATGTATACATTTATGATATATTTTAATAGCTAACAGATATCACAATGTTAGCATAATATTTATTTTCTGTTTTCTTTTTTTATATTACTATACTCCTTTTAGTGAGTATACTCTATTAGCCATATGACTAATAGAGTTTTTTTAATTAAAAGAAGATTTATATCATATCAATATAAACCTATCATTTTAAAACTACATATATAATATAAGATATAATTCCTATAAAAGAAAGAATAGCAATAACCATCAAAATTTTTCTTCTATTATTCCTCTTTTTAAAAATAAATGAATTTTCTTTAAAAAGTTTTTTCCTATCTCCATATTTTTTTAAATAATTTTTATTAAGAGGATTACTATAATTTAATTCTCCACATCTTAAACAACAACGCTCTTCTTCTTTCATTTCATTACCACATTTAGGACATTTCATTAGTTATCTCTCCTATTCTCTTTTATTATAACATCTAATATTATTTTAGAAAAGAGAGAGTTGATTAGAATCTGGAAGATCTGCAAGTATACCCATATCACTCATTTTAGCTATCAAGGTTTGTGATACTTTTCCTCTAGTTTGTACATCTTCTTTACTAATAAAGTTACGCTCCTTACGTTCTTTTACAATAGTCGCCGCAACAGTAGTACCAAGTCCATCAATAGTAGAAAATGGTGGTATCAATGTATATTCGTCATCCTCTTTTTTTATAAATTTTGTTGCTTCACTTTTTTCAAGATCGATATTTGCAAACTTTATACCACGACAAACTGCTTCAAGTGCAATCTTCAAAGTTTCTATAATATTAGTTTCTTTATTAGTAGCTTCAAATCCTTTATTTTGTAAATCATTAAGTCTCTCTCTTATAGCATCTTCTCCTTTAATCATCGCTTCAATATCAAAATCATCAACTCTAATAGAGAAAAATGCAGCATAATAATTATATGGTTGATAAAGTTTAAACCAAGCTATACGTATAGCACTCATAACATAAGCACAAGCATGAGCCTTAGGAAACATATACTTAATCTTATGACAAGACTCTATATACCAATCAGGAATATTAGCCTCTTTCATCATTTGAGCCCAATTCTGCCAAGTAGCAGGATCTTTGGAAGGTTTTCCTTTACGAACAAACTCCATAATTTTAAAAGCAATCTTTGGTTCCATTCCCCAATTCATCAAGCTAACCATAATATCATCACGACAACCAATAACTTCTTTAAATGGAACTATTCCTTTTTCAATTAACTCTGAGGCATTCCCAGCCCAAACATCAGTTCCGTGAGAAAGTCCCGATATTTTAACAAGTTCGGAGAAAGTTTTTGGCTTTGTTTCCTGAAGCATTGCAATAACAAACTTAGTACCAAGCTCAGGAAGTCCCAAAGTACCAGTTGGACACATAATTTGCTCTTCAGTAACCCCCAAAGCTTCAGGACTAGATAAAAGTGAAAACACCTTAGTATCATCCATAGGAATAGTAGTAACATCAACTCCAGACAAATCCTGAAGCATTCTAAGTACTGTCGGATCATCGTGTCCTAGAATATCTAGTTTTAATACATCTTGATCAATTGCATGATAATCAAAATGAGTAGTACGCCATTCTGCCGTTACTTCATCTGCTGGAAATTGAAATGGAGTAAAATCAAAGACATCCATATACTTTGGAATAACTACAATTCCCCCTGGATGCTGTCCTGTTGTTCTCTTAACACCAGTACAACCAATAGCAAGTCTTTCCACCTCAGCATTCCTAATATCAACTATACCATGCTCTTCAGCCCAACCTCTAACATAACCAAAAGCTGTTTTTTCAGCAACTGTACCAATAGTACCAGCTCTATAAACATTATCCTCTCCAAACAACACTTTAGTATAAGCATGCGCACTAGCCTGATTATCACCAGAAAAATTAAGATCTATATCAGGAACTTTATCACAATTAAATCCCAAGAAAGTGGCAAAAGGCATATCTTGTCCCTCTTTTCCTAACTTCTCACCACATTTTGGACAAATTTTATCTGGTAAATCATATCCACTAGCAAGTTCTTTTCCATAAGCTACACCATTCTCATCATTAAATTCAGAATATTTACAATTATAACAAAGATAATGAGCTGGAAGTGCATTAACTTCAGTTATCCCCATCATACAAGCAACAAAACTTGAACCAACTGAACCACGAGAACCAACTAGATATCCCTCATCATTTGAATGTTTAACAAGTTTTTGAGAAATCAAATAAATTACATCAAACCCTCCACCAATAATTCCCTTCAATTCGGATTTAATTCTATCTTCTATATTTTGAGGAAGTGGATTACCATACATACTATGTGCCTTATCATATACCATATTACGAACAATTTCACTACAATTTTCTATTTTTGGAGAAAAAGGAATACCACCTGTATCAATTATTACTTCAATATCTTGAGCCATATCAAGTATTTTATTCGAGTTTTCTATAACTAATTTTTTTATTAAATTTGAATCATCTAAAAATTTAAAATTTTCTAACATTTCTTCAGTAGTTCTCAAATGATTACTTGGAATGTCTTTAATTCCATTACGTGCTAGCGGATGCCTTCCTCCACCTGGTACTTTCTGATTTACAATTATCTCCCTATAAATTTTATCATCTCTTTTTATATGATGAACATCTCCTGTTGCCACAATAATTTTTCCAGCTTCCTCTGTCGTCCTAATAATCTTTTTAAGATGTTCTGAAAGCTCATACTCATTTGTAAAATCATTACTTTGTATTAAATGATTGTAACATTCTAAAGGTTGAACTTCAACATAATCATAAAATCTAATAATATTAGTAAGTTCTTCTTCACTTTTACTTCTAGCTTCTCTAAACACTTCAGACTCATAGCAACCACTTCCAATTAAAATACCATTTCTATTTTTTTCAATTTCACTTCGAAGAATTCTAGGTGTCTTATAAAGATATTTAGTATTAGCAAGTGATATTAATCTAAACATATTTTTAAGTCCGATCTTATTTAGTGCCAAAATATTTATATGATAACTTTTTCCGTATTTATGAATTTCATCTTTACTAACAAGAGTATCAAGTTGATCCATTCTCTCAATATTACGATTATCGAGCTTTTTTAACATTTTATGAAAAACTAATGCTGTTCCTTCAGCATCATAATCACCTCTATGATGACAATCTTCATCCCAAGGAACATCATATCTTTTAATAATCGCAGAAAGTGAATGTCTAGAGTAATTATTATCAAGAGTACGTGAAAGCTCTAATGTATCAATTACTGGATTAGTATATTCACCTAAATTATACTTTCTATAGCACATTTCCAAAAATGAAACATCAAACTTTGCATTGTGAGCCACCATAGGTAAATCCCCAAACCATTCAATAAATCTTTTTATAGCATTTTCTTCATTATCTTTATCTTCTAACATTTCATTAGTAATATTAGTAACATCAGTAATTGTCTGCTTTAACGGATTAGGTGGTTTAATTAATTCATCATATTTTTCAATTATTTCCCCATTATGTATTTTAACAGCACCTATTTCTATAATAGAATCAGCTCCACCAGCATTAAATCCAGTAGTCTCAAAATCAAAAACTACATATGTCTGTTCTAATAAATTCTTATTATTAGGCCTAATTACAATATCAACAGTATCATCAATCAAAGTTAATTCTGTTCCGTATATAACCTTGAATGGTTCTTCTCCATCTTTTAATTTCTTATTATGACCTTTAACAAGATTAAAAACATGAGGAAAAGACTGACAACCATTATGATCTGTTATTGCAATACCCTTGTGTCCCCATTTAATAGCCTGTTTTACCAATTCCTCTTCATCAGCCACACCATCCATTTGACTCATTTTAGTATGAGTATGCAATTCTACTCTTTTTATAGGACTAGTATCAACAATTTCCTCCTCCTCATCATGCTCTACTGCCATTATATCTCTCGCATTAAGCACAAGTTCTCTACTAAAAGAATCATCTTTAGTAGCACCTCTAATCTTTAGCCATTTACCACTTTTTAACTCTTTACAAAGTCTAATATATTCATCATTATCTCTTACAAATACCTTACAATAAATACTATCTGTATAATCAGTAACTTTTAAAGTAATAATCTTAAAATCACTTTTACTAGATTCAAAATACTCTACTCCAAATATTTGAGCCTCTACTACTATATTATTATCAACTCCTAAAATTGTTTTAATTTTTATAGGTTCATCTTTAATAGCAAAGCCTATAATACTATTAGGATCAGTCTCTTTTTTTCTATACTTTTGTTTATCCTTAGAAACATCATTATTAACTTGTTGAGTATTAGAATTACTTTCTTTTGAAGAAGAATTTTTCTTAATATTATTTATACTCTCTTTTAAATTTTCCTCTATTTTTTCTTTAATAGAATTCTCCTTTTTTAATATAACAGAAATATCTTTTCTAAATCCTAATCTATAAAACTCGCTTTTTATAACTTCCAAAGCCTGATTAAGTTTTAATTCCTCTACATTATTATCAGCAACTAAAGTGAAATTATCATTTTTTATCTCTAAAGACTCTAAATAAATATTTGGTACAGTTAAAATATCTTTCGCTTTTTTTAATACAAAAGGATATAACTCTTTAAATCCTTCAATCTCCATATTTTCAATTTCAAAAGATATTGTAATATTATCAATATCATCAGAAAAATTATACTTTTTTTCTTCCAATTCTTCCAAAGCCTCAATACAAATAGGCTTATCTTTTTCTATAAATATTTGACAATCTCTTCTTTTATTAAATAATTTTATTTTTATTAACCTACAGTCCTCTAGTAAATTATAATGGTCTCTAGTAAAATCAATTCTTTCTAATAATAGTCCCATTTTCTCATCCATTATAATTACCTCCCTGTTATCCAATCTCTTCTATTTTTATATTAATAGTATTATCCTCTTCCTCATAATTATCATTTTCATCTTCAAAAAAATGCTCATCACAATATTTAATAAATATATATAAGTTTTTCTTATACAAATATCTATTATCATCTAGTTCTATTAAAATATTTTTATCTATGTTAATTCCATCTTTAGGTAGATATGTATCTATTTCTTCTATTCTAACACCTAAGTACATTAAAAAACACAAATATATTTTTGTTTTCAATTTATTATCATTAAGAACATAACTACCACTACCAGTAACTCTTCTTTTAATTTCACATAAAAGAAAGTCAAGAACTATATCAATTATATTCTTATTATTTAACTCATCCTTAAAATATTCTAAAGATTCCTTTTTATATATATTATAAATTATATCAAAAATCGAATCTAAATCAGGTAGGTCTTTACCATAACAAATAACTTTACTCAAAAATTCTTCATACTCTACTACTTTCAATCTAGGATCAACTATTAAAACAAGATAATCATCTACTTCTAGTCTTGTAATATTTCTACATTCATTTAATATATTTGTTTTTTCTATATCAAAAATTCTATTTAGTGTAAATTTATATTTTGATGCGATTTTTAAACATTCTTTATATTCATTATCGTCCCTCATAATATTATATACTGTATCATCATTTGGAATATAGTTTGTAGGATCCTTTAAAATATTTACTCTTTCCGTTTGTAATTCACCATATTGTCTCTTATAATTTAGCCATATTTTTTGTTTTTTCTCATTTAAAGCCTTGGATAAAGATTTTCTAAAAAGTAAATTCCACATTAATATATATTCATTTAAAACAAACTTCAAGTTCATAACAACCACCCTAACTAATCTAATAATAAACAATTAAAATTTAAAAGTAAAGCTCTTTTCTAAAAACTTTGAACTAAAAAATATACAAGAACTCCAACTAGTGCTATTAAAAGTATTAATAAAAGAATTTTAAATATAGCAGGAACTTTCTTTTCTTCTTCAAAACTTGTATCAATATCAAAGTCTTTATCCGATAAATCCATAGATCTTGTATAAAAAGATTGATCCATATCCTTTAAAATTGACTTTTCTGGAGTATCTGGTTGATAACTATCCTTCTTATCTTGTACTTTATCTAAGAAATCTTTATCAATCACTTCGATATTAGTATCACTTTTTTGGCTTTCTATCGCATCCTCTTTATCTGTAGCCATCAAATCACTAAGTAAGTTAACAGAAGTTGCCTGATCTATTTCTCCTTTTAATGTTTTAGAAGTAATTGTATTAATTAATTCTTTTACAGAATCCTTATCTGGTACAATTTCTTTATTCTTTATCTTTTTATATTTTTCTATTTCTTCTTTTGTTAAAAAGTAATCTTCAAAAGATGCTTTCTTTTTGTTTTCATTCTTAGGAGGAAGACTTCTCTTAGCTTCTTCAATCGCTGTATTAATATCATATATTCTGTTTCCTCTTTCTTGATATAAGTAATTAAAATCATCTAGTTCTTTTCTTACAGGTCTATACTCTACAAAATCTGCATAATCCTTTGTCCTCTGATAACTCTCTCTAGTATTAACCTTTCTAGATTTTAACTCTACAGCATTACTATTTCTAACATCAGTAATTGTAGTATATCTAGCATTATTATCAAGGGAAGTATAAAGTTCTTCATTTTTAGAACTTCTAGTAGCACCAGTATCACTAATTGATCTATACCTATCCATTCTACTTCCCATACAACTCACCTTCCTATATACTTATAAAATAATTTTACCATACATATTTATTAATTAGAAGTATAAATTTTCTTTACGACATAGTTTTTTTCTGATAAAATTTAATGGAAGGGAGAATTAATTATGAAAATAAAAGTAAATGAAGAAGCTTGTATTAGTTGTGGTGCTTGTGAAGCCATTTGTCCAGAAATTTTTGAATTAAATGATGAAAGAATTTCTACTTGTAAAAAAAATGATATTACAAAAGAAAATGATGAAATAAAAGATAATGTAAGAGAAGCTATGGAATCTTGTCCAACTGGAGCAATAGTAGAAGATAACACTGAAGATGAAAACAAATAAAAATACTATCAAATTGTAGTATTTTTTTATTACATAATATTTATAAAAGGATTAATTATGTAAATTAGGATTTTCATCTTTTTTATGGTAAGAATATAGTCTCTTAACTTCTTTTAAATTAAGCTTTCTATATTCTCCACTTTTTAGATTTTTAACATCTAAAAAAGCAAAATATTCCCTTTTTAGTTTTATAACTGAATGCCCTAAAGCTTTAAAAATATTCTTAACCTCATGATTATGACCTTCTTTCAAGATCAAAGAAACATAACTAACATTACTACTAAGATCATATTTCTTAACTTTAATATATTGAGGATAACATTTAATACCATCTATTACAATACCACCTTTTAAAGATGAAATTTCTTCTTTTGTAATCAAACCTTCAATTTTTGCATAATAACATCTTTCTATCTCATTTCTTGGATGCATTAAGATATTAGCAAGTTCTCCATCATTTGTAAGAATTATCGCTCCTGTAGTATCATAATCAAGTCTTCCTACTGGATATATTCTTTTATCAGTATCTATTAAATCAACTACTGTCTTTCTATTTTTATCATCAACTACACTTGAAACCACACCTCTTGGTTTATTTAATAAAAAATATACTTTTTCTTCTTTTGTTATACTTTTTCCATCTACAATAATATTATCACTATACTTTGCTTTACTACCAAGTATAGCTACTTTACCATTAATTGTAACTAAACCTTTCTTTATTAATTCTTCAGCACATCTTCTAGAACAAACACCTGAATTTGCTATAATTTTTTGTACTCTCTCCATCTAAATCACCAACCAGCTATATTATATCAAACTTAAAAATATTTTTCTATCACAAATTAAATTTAAACATAAAATACTATGAGGAGGTAAAGTTATGTATAGAACATCTTATAACCCATATAATCAAAATACTATGTATAGAAGTTCCACCACTACAACTACTGCTAATCAAGGTGGATATTATGATGAAAGAGGTTTTTGGGTGCCTTTTGTAGTTGGTGGTAAGATACAGTTAGTATCTACCAATATTAAAATGTTAAATAGTTTGTATGTATAATATTTACAAGCATTTTTACTTTTTCTATACATTAATATTATCTGTACATTCAAAGTAAAGATCTGGTAGTCTTATTCCTGTATATTCTTCAAATAGTTTTGGGCTAATGTAATAACTATATTTGCCACCTGGATTTTGAATGGCTGTTCCAAAAGGTAACAATCTTCTTTGTAGTCCTATTCTTATAAATTACTCTGTTTTTTTCATAAGCTTAGCTGCTTTTTTTACACTTAATTTCATTATCTCACCTCCTACTCTACTTAAATAAGTTTTCTCTGAATAGATTTGAAATACTAAACTGTGATCTTATAATCTTTTGTTTTCTTCTCTATTAGTCTTGCATAGTTTTTAGGAGATGTTAAAACATTTTGATAAGTAGATATTTTTCTTATCTCTTCTAAAAATTCAATTTCTTTATCTGATACATATAATACCCTTTTATCTGATTTTATTATATTATCAGTACCTAAAATATAATTGATATCAACTTCAAAATAGTTAGCTATTTTTATAAGTACTTCCAATGGTATTGCTCTTTCTTCTTTTTCATAATGAGAAAGAGAAGTTTTACCTATATTTAATACTTTTGCTAATTCTCTTTGCGTTAAATTATTCTTCTTCCTTAATTCTCTTATTCTTTGCCCTATTACTGCCATATAATACCTTTTACCTTTCAATAGCATTATAATAGGTAACAATTTGGAGATTTTATAATCCACGAATTGGAGAAAATATTTTTTTCAAACAAAAAACACTATCATCAAATTGATAATAGTGTTTTTTCTTTCATTAACAAGTATTATGATTATTGTCAAACCATATAATATAAAAATGCTCATTATCTCTATATCCAATAATTCTAAATTTTTCTGACAATCTCATAGATTGAATTGTAACATCCTTCGATATATTATCTGGTATCCTCATATTGTGCAAAACCTCATATCTCATTCCACGGTCTTTTTTTATGTCTTTCCATTCTAATTTTTCAACTTTTTTAGCAAACTTTATAAATTCTTTTAATTCATTTGTATTTAAGTTATATATAGGATACTTATCATCACACATAGAAAACTTTAATGTACAGGTATTATTATCAGTACTACTATTATTTAACTTATATTTCGGTTGTTGTTTTTTTACCTTGAAACTATTCTTCATTTAATTTTAATTTAAAAAAATCTCTCATACTTTTTTTAGAAATAATTTTAGTACACATTTCTCCAGGTTGAAAGCCATTTCTAGCCTCGATCCAAGGCTTCTCTTGGTGTGTCATATTTTCTAAGTATTTGCCATCATAAATACCAAATGTTTCCCAAATTGAATATAAAAAATCAACTAATTCATTGTCGAATAATGGAATTTCATCTTTTGTAGGACTATCAATTACATTAAATCCATACTTTTTATATTTATCATAAATTTCTGGATTAGCTGGTCCGTGTGCCCAAGCTTGAAAATCTTCATTAAATAATTCTTTTCCATTAATTGCCAAATAATATCCTTGAGCATAGTATAGTATTTTTTGCAATTTTAATGGAGTTATAGTACTCCCTGAATCCCTATCAACAATATTTAGAAAAAAATTAGCTACACTAAAAACGTCAATTTTGTCTCCTTTTTTCATCTTAAACACTCCCTTAAATATATATCTTCCTATTCTATTAATAGAATAGCACATTTTTTTGAAAATTAATATACCATTTTTAAACATAATGTCAAGCACCTCTTTTATTTTTTATTAATATTTCTTACTTTTTATATAAGTTGTCTATGCCTATTTTTCTATAAAATATATTATTTAGTATGCGCTATTATGTTAAATTCAAAACAAAAAAGAGACTAATCACATAATGCGACTAGCCTCTTTGATTAATTATTACTTACTTCATATAAATAAGTTGAATATACCCAAACATCACGTCCAGCAATTTTTAATTTAGCTGAATTAGTTGGTATATCTATTTCTTGAACAGTATAGATATTATCATTTTTAACATAGCTTGTACCACCTGTTAAAAGCTGGTCGTTTGTAGGATTGCCATTTTTATCTACTTCTGTAAAATCACTTGTAGGTAACCAGTGATAATTCTTCACACGTTCATTATAATAATCATCATAACTATTACCTGTAAGTTCGCAACAACCAAACAAATTACTTGATAATGGACTTTTTAATATATCAACTTTGAATATACCATTGAATTTAACTTTGCTACCTTTAACTAATATCTGGTCTGGTTCATTTGTAACTTGACTTACGCTATTGCCCATTTTGCTTCTAACCATATTTAAGAACCTTTCCCAGCCCATATCTAAAGTACGATGTGGGCAATATTTATTTGCATAATCTTGATGCTTAGTTACTTTATCTATACCCCAACCATATCTTTTAAGAATACCTGCAATTAGTTCTGCTGCGTTTTCTTCTGCTTTATTAAATCTATCTCCTCCAGATTTAGAATAACAAATTTCAATAGCTATACCTTCTCTATTGCCTTTGCCATTGCCATCACCAGAATGCCAAGCATTTCTGTTTTCAGGTAAACCTTGTACTGCTTCTACATCATCTACTGCATAATGATATGATACTTGACTGCCACCTTGTGCCTGATTTTTATTCATATATTTAATCTCTGCGTCTGCTGAGGCGTCATTTGCTGTATTATGCACTACTATTCTTGTTGGTCTCATAGAATACGGACTCTTCCAACTGTATAAACTGGAACTCATTAAGTTTTGTCTTACTTTTACCATAATTATTCACTCTCCTTATTTATTAAATTTCTAAATGTTTCATATAATCCTGTACTAGCTAAACCACTAAACAAGCCTGTTAAAATGACTTCTAAACTTATTTGATGAATATTTGATAAAACCGCTAATAATGTTCCTAAAATTCCCATAATTAAAGGAATAAACCTATTTACTTTATTTGATGGTATTGCTTCTTTTATAATATAACCTACTCCCAAACAAATACCTAAAATTACTAAATTAATAAAACTTGTTAATTCATTTATATTCACAATTTATCATCTCTCTTTCTATCTATGTGCCTGTTTTAACAGGTAATTTTCTATTTCACTAATAGATTCTGTAACTGGTCCGTTACAACCTTGCTCTTTAAGTCCTTTTAAACAAGCTAATTGTCCTTTTAGTAATATCGTATTTTCTTCCTTATTCGTCTTACTATCTATTTCTAATTTAGTTATCCTGGTATTAAAATTATCTAATTTATCAACTATTTTTGTTTTATACCATTTTAATATAGCTAGAAAGAAAGTACCAATAAGACTTATTAATGCTATTGCGCTTCCTATTTGAGCTAATGTTATTTTTTCCATTTTAATCATTCCCCTCTATACCATTTTCTAATATTGCTTCATAAGTATTAATATCTAACCACGTACCCCCAAAAATCGTTTTTGAATAAGTTGGTGGATAATAATTGTTGTCTTCATCAGTAAAACCATTATCATCTTTTAACTTTAAAATATAATTTTCGTGTGCAATTAATTGTATTTGTGTGTGCTCATTATTTTTATAATGATATCTTACTGTAACATTTTCTATAAAATTTTCTTTATCTTTATAAGTCCACATTTTGATCCTCCTAACTAACAGTCCAACCCTTGTCTGTTGCTATTTGTATTTCTTCTTGATTAAGTTTTGTCAAATTATCTCCTAAAACTAATTTCTGTGTTCTGCAACCTGCAGAAGCAATATCATATATACTATTAATTACATTCATTAAACTATCATAGGTTAAGTGGCTAGAAGCTGATAAGTTTAAAGCATAAGCTGTACTATTAGCTGCTGTAGTAGTAAGATAACCTTTGCCGATGTTTGGAAAACCAATAATATTTTCAAGACTTGTACAATTAGTAAACATATTGTTAATGTTAATTACTTTTTCAGCAGATAAGTTACTTAAATTTATATCAGTTAATTTTGTGCAACCAGAAAACATTGCTATCATAGTAGTTATTTCTCTAATATCTGAATCGCTTAAATCTACACTTATTAAACTTGAACAATCTGTAAACATATTGGCCATTGTAGTAGACTTACTTAAATCTAAACTTCTTAAATCTAAAATAGCAGCTTGCTTACAACTTCTAAACATATTACTTGTGTTTGTAGGCTTGCAAATTTTTAATATATCTTCAACTTCATCTAAACGTGAGCTACTATAAAAAAGATATGAACAATCTGCTATGTAATATTGACTTGTATTTCCTGATTCACTAGAAATACTATTTATTTCATTATCAAACTCACTAGTTGGAATAGGTCCTGCTGTATTTTTCTTGTTTCTTATAGCAGCCGCTACATCTATTAAAAAATGTTCTAAACTATCTATTCTAGCCATCAGTAACTACCTCCCAACACTTGAACTATATTTTCATCAATATAATTGTTGCAATGTTCTTTTATGGCATTTAGATCTTCTTCATTCCAATAGTCGATACCTCTTTGAGGAATGTATCCATCTTTACCATCTATTCCTGCTTCTCCCTGCTCTCCTTTTGGTCCAACTTCTCCTCTGTCGCCCTTCTCTCCTGGCGGGCCTTGAGGTCCTGGAATACTCTCAATATTCGCTATTTTCTCATTTAAAGATGATATATCTTTTTTGACTTCCGTATCATCGTAATTATTTAAATCATCTAACTTTTCTTTATAATCATTTGTAAAGTCATTAGCAGATAAGTCTTTGCCTTCTACCTTCTTTACATAGTCATCTAAGTTAATGTTTCCTAAATCAATATTGTCAATTTCTTTTTTTATCAATTCAGGTATTTCATTTAGTCTGTTATTTAATTCTTGCTGATATTGTTCTAGTTGACTAGGTGTTATCTCTTTAGAGTTTTCAGCATTTTCAATGTAAGAACCATTACTTACATAAAAGCTTTGTGGACTTGGACTAAACCTTTTTATTAGTTCATTATCAACTATTTTATAAGCATAAACTCCTAATATTGCTTCTCCTCTTTTTTCTAAAACTTCATAAGGAAACTCACATTGATTATTAAAAATAGTCATTTCATATGTTTTATTACTGACTGTAAATAAAGCCTTTTTCACAAAATTATCATCATATTCGGAACTAAATTCAAATAAACATTTTGAAACTTTATGTTCCTTTTTGTTTATTACTTCTTTATCTGTTATCTCAATATTATGAGCATTAACTAATACTTTCATTTAAACACCTCTATATCTTTTCAAAAATAAATATTGTTCCTTTTTTAATATTTGTGTTATCCGAACATCGTATTTTTATACTATTAATACTATCTATGTTTATTGGTATTAAAGAACTTGCTATCACTTGTCTTTGTTCTCCTGAATTAAATCTTGTACTTATTTTGTTTGATATCAATCTTCCATTTACTAGATTTAATTGGCATTCGTTATAAGAATAGCCCGTTATAGACATTTCTGCTATATCATATCCATTAACAGCAACATAATCTGACTCTGTAGTTATTCCTTGCTGTGCTGTTGCAGTTCCAGAAGAAATTGTTCTTATACTATATCCTGAACCAGTTAAATTATTTGGTAGTAAATATAAAATTCTATTTGCATCATATGTTCCTTTCTGAATAGTTTTTATTTTTAGACTTTCACCTTCTTCTAAAACGACATTAAAATCAATACTATCTGTATCTTCTTCTACTACATATTTCCATTTTTGAGGGATACATTCCTTTAAAGCTATAAGGCTATTATCTATGTATGTTTTAACAACCTTATTTTCTATCGAGTTGTTACTTGTATCGCTCATTTCTGTATCAGGGGTTCCTCCAACTGCAACTCTAGAATTTTCATAATCAACAAAAAGCTTTCCATCCCCACTAACAATTAAATTTCCATCATATATATCAATGTTAGTCAAATCATCAATATTTCTTATCCTTTTAAAATTCACTTTCGACATTAATATTCCTCCCATTCAAATTGACTATTTTCATTCCAATTTATATAACTAACAACATTCCAGACATTAAAAAAAGAATTAAAAGCTTTCTCTAATAATTCTATATTTTTGTTCCATCTTTCAATATCATTTATACTAATAGGTTTTTGTGCTAGCCCACAATCACTTTTTGCTATATTGTAATGTCCTGTTGTAGTCCATTCTTTATATATGTATCCAGCTGGTTTATAGAAAAATTCAGCTACATTATTGATGCCTTCCTCAATGTTATCTATATATTGCAAATAAGGTATCTCATTGATAATCCATTCTTTTTTATTATACTCAAGAAGCATATCTTTACTATTTTTTATTTTTATTTTCTTATATATTGTATCATTTTCGTCTATTGATATTACTATCCCATATTTATAAGGAAGTTTATATCTTATATAATTATAATAGTTGTTGAGTTCATTATTTCTTTTTGAATACAAAAGATTGTGATAACCATTATAGTCATAAGCGATATATTTAAAATCATTAGTTGATCTTGTTTTGTGACATATATATCCTCCATTGTCTGTAAAAACAAAACTTTTCTTCTTGCTTCCATCATCATCAATATCTTGATAAATTTCTCGAGGAAAGCTCAAGTATAGTATTCTCTCACTTAAATCATCATCTATTTTTATATTTCTTAAATACGTTTCTGTTAAATAAAATTTATTTTTAAATTTATTATGTAGATTTTCAATTTTATTTTCTATTTCATTTAATAGTTCATAGTTTAAATATTCATTCATTTAAATCAACCTCTGCATTAATTTGTTTATAACCATTATATATAACAAATCCCATTTTCTCTACTTTTTCTATATCCTCTTTTTTAACTTCTATTATTATATTTTCTTTTATCATTTTTTGCATATTAATCACCCATTCCTTCAAAACTCCCACTTAAACCACTATCAAAGGTTAAACTATGTTTCGTCATTATTACATCTTTGTACCCAAATTTAGTTTCTACAGATATGCTATCTCCTGGAACAAAACTAGGATCTCCATTATAGTTTCCTGTAACTTTATATTTTTTGTCTATATTTAAGTAGTAGTTAGCAGTATCTTGCAACCAATTATTACTAGCATTAAAATATTCTGTAAAGTCTAATGATAAAGTATCTCCTGTTTGTTTATTGTTACTAATAGTTTTTTCTAATATAGGTGGTGTATCAAAAACAAAGGCATTAAGATGTACTGTTATAACATCTCCTACATTACCAGCAAATTTAATGTAGGCTAACCAGTTATTATAATCAATGAGCTCCGCATTTCCATTTCCACTATAGCTAAAAGATTGATTATTGTTATTTCTTGCTATTCTCTTATTAAATTTAAACCATACATATTCTTCATTTGATGTCAAAGTATAGGCTTGATTTAATACATCTTCTTGTATAGTTGAAGTCATGTTATAATTGTCTATATCTTTAATTTTAACTTTATTTAGTATGGTTTTACTTTCGTATTTTACATCCTCTTTTAGTTCTTTTTTTGTTATAGTATCGATAGTTTCTAAATTTATAGAATCAAATACTACTCGATTATTTCTTGAAATGCTAAATTTTCTTTGATATTTTTCTCCAACCATATATGAAAAGATAGTTTGTAAATATTTTAATAATTCTGTATGTCTTAAATGCAAATTACCTATATTCCCAAATGATAGTTGAAAATCATAACCATATATTTTCTTTAAATACTTATTTAAATCTGTATTAGTCCAATTTGTTCCATTATGATACAAAAAAGTCCCATCACTGATTAATGTTAAATTTACAAGTTTTGCCATCAAACTTTGACCATTAAGAGTAGTATTTCCATTTGTATCATTGCTCCAATCTTTTAAATAAAAATATCCCATAGAAACATATTCTATTCCATTTTCTTCTGTCAAAGCCCCAATATATGGCTTTATGATACAGTCGTCAGTCAAATATTTAACAAGACCTGTAGGATTTAGTGGATTGAAAATATTTTCGTAATTACTTAAATTTATTTTACAATCATTAATTGGCGCGCTTGCAAGTAATAAATCTAACTCTTCATTTACTGTGAAAGATACTAAATCATTGCCTTCATAAATCTGCGAAACTCCAAAATCTATATTTGCTATTCTTAATCTTCTATTTGGATGCTCGATTTTATTAATTTTAATCTCTAATGATTTTATAGTAATTTCTTCTTCAAAAATATTTTGGTATATATTTTTAGTGTTATTCTTAATTGGGATTATGAGTGTATTATTGTCCTCAAATGTAAAAATAATATCAAAATCTTGTGAAACATTATTTTCAAAGTAAATTGTAATTCCAGAGGATAATATATTTTGATCACTGCTATTCGTTATATTTAAGGTAGCATCCTCTATATTTTCAAATGTATTCTTACTTATAAGTCCTGCATTATCACCAATTATATTGTAATTTGGAAGAATAAATCCACCATCTAATAGAGTATAATTTTCTTCTAAGCTAGCATAATTTTTAATTTTTTTAGTAGAACCTAAAAGGTTATCAGGTATACTAATTCTTTCTAGTGGAAAAGAAGTTGTAACAATATAATTGCTCATATCTTTTTCATTATAAATCACCTCTACATAACCTTTTATTTCTCTTGTATCAGATTTTATTGCATTTTTAAAACTTTCACTTACTGTTTCCATTTAAACACCTCTAATACTCTATAAAATTCATTGTAGTAGCACTTCTTTTAATAATTTTATAGTTTGTTGGATCAACATATTTTACTTTTCCATCGAGTGGTCCAGCATAAACCTTTTTAACTACTCTTTTGCTATGATTGTCAGTAAATTTTAAATAAAAATAGTCTACATCATATAATGACTGTAACAAATCTGTTTCTTCGCCAGTTAATCCTGACCAACCACACAAAACTTTTGCTCTATTTCTTCGTACTATATCTCTATGAAGATATCCCAAAGAATCTAAATGAGATTTTTCTTCATGTGTGTATGTTGGATTATAATTATCTGATTCTACTGTTGGTAATGCAAACCAATTATTATTATCAAAACTTGCTTCTAAAAATGCCATTTTCTCAACTCCTTACAACTGTTGTAGATAGTTGTTGTCTATTTCTTTCATCTTCTAAAGGTTTAAATAATGCTCGTGCTATTTCTGTGGTATCTATGTTAAGAACTGCACACATATTGGATAAAGATAAAATATTTTTATTTAAATCAATTAATAGACTTATCATTTCATTACTTGCTCCCTCTTCCCTCACTATTTGTCTGATTAAGTCTTCTGGTGCTTCTAAGTTTCTACCATGTTTCTGATCTCCTAAAATTGCTGCAAATTGTGCATTTGGCGGTATTACTGCTCCTTTAGCAAGATATGGTATTTGTGGTACAGATATAGTATTAATCAATCCTTTAAATGGTTTTGCTCCTAAAATATCAATATTTTTTATCTTAGTTAATGCTGAATTGATACCCTTAAATGGTATTGTTATTGTTTTATTAATTCCTGAAATTAAACCATTTATCACTAATTTCAATCCATTCAAAATACCATCTTTAATACCATCAAATATTTTTCCACCTGCTGAAAATACATTTTTCACTGCTTGCCAGGCATTAGCGAATGTATCTCTAAACCAAGATGCTACATTATTGCCAAAAATATTCTTAATGCTTGACCATAAACTTCCAAAAAAGTTTAAAACGTTATCTTTGAGGCTTTGAATCCCATTAATCAATCCTTGAATAAGATAAGTCCCCATTTCAGCTGCTAATGTGCTAGGACTATGTATACCAAAAAAATTAAGTATAGCCTTCCATAAAGCGTCAAAAGCTCCTACTACCAAATCAATAGCCGCGGTAATACCTACAGCCAATCCTTTCATCAAGTCTAGTGTTATTCCAATATAATCAATATTCGCTATATAATCTATTATCGCTGTTATAATTTTACTTCCTAGTTCTCTCCAGTCAACAGATTGTATTTGCTTTGTTATATGTTCCCATAACTGTTTTGTACCATCACTAAGTTTTTTAGCAACAGATCCCCAATCTATTGCTAAAAGCATTGTTCCAATACCTGAAATAGCATTCCAGATTGTGTCAAAAATATTAATTGCTAATTGTCCCCACTCAATATTTGTAATAAAATCGCTAATTCCTTTCCCTAAATTATTCCAATCTACTGCTTTTATAGCATCAGCAATAGCTCTTGTTATTCCTGTTCCTAATTGGCTGAATTTAGTTCCTAGTAAAGAAAAGTCTAGTTCATTAATAAATCCATTAAATACTTGGACTGTATTTTGCATTCCTGCACTGATTTTATCTGTTAATTTCACTATATCAAATGAAACTAAAGCATTATTAATACTAGAAGCTATTTTTTGACCTACACCAAAAAAATCTCCTTGTGAGATTAATTTTTTGATTTCATTTAGATAATCTAGTAATTTTCCACTTTGCTCTATTTCTCCACTAAAATCAAGGCTAGGTATTTCTCCTTCACTTGCTCCTCCAGATGTATTGTTTTCATTATCATTTAAATTTTCTATTTCATCTATACTAGATAGACCATTCTTAGCACTCTTGGCATTTTTGCCTAAATCTTGATAAGCTTTCGATTGTTCATATATGCTTTTAGCTCCATTTTTCGCTTGTGTAGCTGTTTGCCCAAATAATCCTGATACAAAAGTTGCTATCTGCCCTGTGATGCTAGATAAAGCAGTCATTAAATTGTTTAACGCTGGAAGGACATAATTATAAATAGGTGCGAATGCAGTTAATAAATTAACTTTTATTTGATTTAGGCTAGAAGCAAATTGAGAGTTAGAATTTAGCACTCCTATTAGACCACTTGACAATTTACTCAAACCTGAGCTTAAAACATTAAAAACCAGTGCCCCTGTTATTAATCCTGTTATTCTCTTACCTAATTGACCAACTTTTTTATTTAAAGAATTTAATTGATTATTAATTGATTTGAATGGTTTTGTCTTAGAAAAAACTGATAATAAAGTTGTTCCCAATTTCTTTGCTTTTATATTAGCTTTATCTAAACTTTTAGAAAATTCTTCGCTAGAAGTATCTTTCATTTCATTTTTTAATTCATTAGCCTTCTTTTTAGATGAATCTAATTTACTTTCTGCTAATGCTAATTGCTTTTGTAGTTGTTTTACTTCCTCTGTGTTTTGTGGACTAAATTTAATATCTTCAATTTTACTAGATAGTTCATTTGCTTTTGATTTTAAGATATCAATTCTTTTTTCTGTTTCCACTGCATCAGTATCAAACGAATTTATTCTCCTTGCACTTTTATCAGCGCTTGAAGTATCTCCATTTTTTACAAACTTAGAATAATTTGATTGTTCTTGATTTATAGAAACATCAATTTCTATTTTCTTTTTTTCTAGTTCTTCTAGTTCTTTTTCTGCTCTTTTCAGTTCTGCTTCAAAGGACTTTAGGCTTGCTGGCGTTTTGTTTCCTGATGCCAATTCATTTAGTTTACTTTTTAATTTATCAACTTGAATAGTTTGACTTTGTATTTTTTCACATTGTTTACTATATTGTTCAATAATCTTTTTTGACTTTTTGCTTACCTCTTCAAAACCTTTGTTAAGTCCAGTTTGATCTATCTTAGTGTTTATTTTTAGTGTATTACCTTCTGCAGCGCATCAGCATCACCTACTTTCCTTGATTCCAAAGTTTCATAAAGTTACTGTCATCATCTTCCAACTCTTTTGGAACATAATCTAAATCTAAAATTCTTCTCATAGTAAACCATGTTTTTCTTTCTTCTTTATCGAGTTTACCTTTATTCTTTTTATCTCTTAAAGATATTAGATAACTAAGAGTACAGTCTTTATCTACATCCATAAAGAAAAAAACAAATTTCCACCAATGAAGATACTCAATACTCTCTAGATCAGTATTGTGCGTTTGGTTAATAGCAGAATAAATATATTCTCCATCTTTATTAAAAGAATATACTCTTTTTACATTATTAGAAACATCTGAATTTTCTTCCTTTCCACAGTTTAAAAATAATACTCCCTTTCTTATTGCTTCCTCTGTATTATTTGGAATACCACCATAAAGCCTTTTTAAAAGAATATAATATTTTTCTTCTAGTGTTAGTCTTTCATCTTCATAAGCCATTATTATTTTTAAACAATTTCTAAAATCACTATTTACAGGATATATTTCATTGCCTATTTTGATTTTTGTAGGGAACTTACTTAACAAGACATTCATTCTATAATACTTCTTCTTCCTTATCTAAATACTGATTAACCTTAGAACTTCTGCCCTCTTTAAAATAAGAATTAGCCCATTTTATTAATTCTATATATGGATCAATAGAGTTACTTATCTTTGAGAAAGTTCCACTAACATTTCCAAAAACTTCATCTGTTACTGTTTTAATTTCCTCTATTGTTTCTAAATAATTATCTAATTTTTCATCTAATTTTTTGAATATACCTTTATATTTTTCAAATTCTTCTATGTTTTTCAAGTCAAAATTAGGAATATTCTCTAGAGTTCCTATTTGTTTATCTTTTTTTTGTTTTTCTTCTATTATTTCTACTAAATGCAGATATTTTTTATAAATTATAGGGTCTTCTGGATCAAATGATACTATTCCTATAATATTATCATTCTCATCTACTATATCCTCTGTTATTTTTGTACTTTTAATTTTTAAAGCCACAATCTCATCTCCTTTTATAATAAATTGAAGAGAGCAATAAGCTCTCTATTATACTGTTTCTGTTGGCGTGAACACTTTTGTTGCTGGATCAAATGTTCCATGTGTTTTCTTTCCTACCCAGTTAATATCAAATGGAGATCCAAGAGACTTTTGTCCACCTAAACTTTTAAGGTCAATTGCCCCTTTCTGCTTAAATGCCCTAAACTTGCCTTCTGAAATCTCATCATACTCTGATATATCAATAAACTCTTCTACAACATCATCTAGTTCTAAATCGTTATTGTAAATATCATCTAACTTTTGAAATAGTTTACTTTCATATCTACCAATAAATGGATCTACTGTTGTTACATGATTACCTTGAGTTACCTCTGTTGTAGTTTCTCCTAAGACATTTCTTTTAGATTCTACTTCATTGTTAAGTTCTCTTGATAATTCATCATTATCTTTTCCAATAAGCTCAATTTCTTCTGTTTCTCCATTTTTATAAACATATCCTATTAAATGTTTTTCGCGTTTAATCTTTCCTGTGCCTGTTATAGCCATAAACTTCACTCTCCTTTATATAAGTAAATTTGCATTGAATTTGATAACGAGCTTGTTTCATACCATTAAAAACAGAATATAAATATCCACTAGTTTCAACTTCAATTTCTTCTGGTGTATATCCAGCTTTTAAATCAGGAAAAACACCATTATCATTATTTTCTTCTATCCAATCACTAAAGTCTTCATAAAAACCACTATTATTAATTTGATTTTGTACTTCTTCACTAAAATCAAAGGTACTAGCAACTACAAATATAATTTGTCTTTTACTTGAACCATCTACATATTTAGTAACTATTCTTTTAGAAGGAACATCCTCTATCGAAAAACTATTCGATTCTTCATCAAGAAAGTTGATACCTAAATTATTAAGTTTTTTCAAGTAAGGGCAAGTAATTATATAATCTCTTATGCTACTTATTAAGTATTTCTTTTCGTTATCCACTTTTCCCTCTTGTATTCACGTATTGTTGCACCATAGATACTATTTCTTCACTTTTATCAGCCCACATTCTATCAGTCCAAAAAGCTCCCCTTAAAGGTCCATCAGTATAATTTAAATCAACGTTTGTTAATTCCTTCAATGTATTTGGTCTTGACCAAAAACCATAATTAGGATTATAAAAAGCTCCTTTTTGAGTAATAGGATCTATCATCAATTTGCCATTCCATAAATATAACGCTTGAGGTGATAAATAATGTATATAGTCTATTCCTATCGAAACGTTAGCTATGAATATTCCTTTATATTTTGGGGTATATGGTTCTGAAAACTCATATATCTTTTCTGTAAAGAATAATTGATTAGCTCCATCAAAGCCATATTGTTTCTGAAATTCTTTAAAAGACATCATATCAAGTTCTACATATATTTCTTTCATTAACTGCCACCTATTAGCATAGAATCTAAATCACTACCACAACTATAATTATTAATTGTTGTAATGGTGATTACTTCATCATAACTATTTAATTCTGTTATAGTTTCTCTGATATCCTCTGCTACACCTTTCACAACTCTATTTTTCTTCTCTATTTTAAAATCATTTGGAATTTTGTCTTTGGGAATAATAATGTTGATAGAGTCATTAGTAACTACACCTTTTCCTGATACAGATATACCATCTGTTCCGTACCAAAATACACCTTCAATTGTTTTCTTTGGATAAGTACCATCTTTATTTTGCTTTCCAAAAATGGTTATTGTATGTGGAAAATCCATTTAAACACCTCTAAATAGCAATTTTTCATCAATATGTTCTTTACATATCCTGTATATATCACTATTTATTTCTTTTTCTGTTTTAATTTGAGCATTTTGATATTGCGTGTTATTTGTATAAGATATAGAACGTGGACCAAGCGTTTCACTTACTATTTGTTTATTGCTTGTATCTGCATTTATTACTTTAGTTTTTAATATCTCTTGATTATATAGAAGTTCTGCAATTAAGCAAGTAGCATCTTTTATATCATCGTTTATATTATCTCTATTTATTCGATTAAGAGTATAATATTTAACTTTGCTACTTGCTTCTTTTGCAATTCTTTTAAAGGCTTTATTTGGTATGACGTTGCTTCTAAAATCATCAATATAGTAATTATAGTCTATATATTCCATACCTTTTTCACCTCTCTATTTTTTATCTTTTTCAGATGATTTTTTTAGTTCTTCAACTTGTTTTTCAAGTTCTGATACTTTATTTAAAGCTTCTTCTTTTAATGTTTTTTCAACATTAATTTGTTCTTTTAGTTCTTCAACTTGTTTTTCAAGTTCTGATACTTTATTTAAAGCTTCTTCTTTTAATGTTTTTTCAACATTAATTTGTTCTTTTAGTTCTTCAACTTGTTTTTCAAGTTCTGATACTTCTCCTTGAAGCCCTATAACTACATTATTATCATTTAAGGGCGTTTTACTATTATTAACGCCCATGCCTATAAATGTACTCATCATTTCACCTCTTTCTTAAGCTTTATGAGAACAATAAACACCTGCTAATTTATTCTCATAAACATGTGCATATAAATTATTATTACGATATTTAAATACATTATCATCACCATCTTGATCCTCATCTGGTGTAAAGTATTTAATATATTGTTCCATGTGTGATACTACTGCACTTCTTTCTACACATAAAAAGTTAATTTCTTTACCATCTTCAGCCTTAACATATCCATATTCTGTTTTACCATCATTTAATTTAATTTTGGTATACATTCTAGACTGTGGAATTTCAATAATTTGTGAAAATTTATTTAATACCTCTTTAGACTTATAAGAATCTAAATCACTAACTAATGCTCTATTAGTAGGTGTAATAAATAAAATTCTGTTTTCTGGATCCACTTCGTCCTCATCCATTTTATTTGTACAAGCACGTAAAGCAGCTATTACACTTGCTCCATCTGTTAAATTTTCCTCTTTAACACTTATACCTACAACACCAGCTATTTTTGCAATTCTTGCTGCATCAGTTTCAGGAACAACTTTAGTTCTAATAAACTCACTTGATAGCTTTGCAAATGGTAATCTTAATGCCTCTACATTATCTAATCTATCAATACGTAAATCTTGTGAACGCTCTTTATCATATTTAATAGTTTCCCATCTAAATGTTGTAAACCCTTTTGTATAGCCTGTATTTCTGTCAAAATCTCCTAAAGCATCCATATCTAATTTTGCAACTTTTATTTCTCCGTTGTCACCACGTTTTATTGTTGCTTCATCACCCTCTAAAATAGCAGTTTTTGAAGCCTGTTTGTACACTTTATCTAATAATGGTAGATACTTTGTACTTAACTCAATATTATTCATATAATATCATTCCTTTCTTATTTTTTCTCTTCAGTTAATCCCATAATTTTTAATACATCATCCATAGAACTATCGTTTGTAGGTGCTGTTGGTGTTGTTGAAAAGCTAGGATTTGCTACATCACTCATAAATGAGTTAGCATCACTTTTCTTTAGTTCTTCTAGCCACTCCTTAGCACCTTGGAAAGATTTAGACTCTTCATCGTATTTAAAATCTTTTTCGTTAAATTTTGCTATTACTCCAGTCTTAGCCATTTCACTCGAAAATTTAACATCATTAAAAAAAGCATCCATTCTTTCCTTACGAATACTCTTTTCTTTCTCTGCTTTCTGATTTTCCACTAACTCATTATATTTAGTTTCCCAATCAGTAGCAGATTGTTTGATACTATCAATATCCATATCTTTATATGATTGAATCTTCTTATTAGCATCTTCTACTTGTTTTTTAAGATTAGTAATTTCTTCCTTATCTTTGGTAACAAGTTTACCATGTTCAGCCATAATTGTATCGATTGTTTCATCTTCCAATTCTAAGCCTTTTAAAAATTCACGCATTATATTCTCTCCCTTCGCTTTTTTTCGTGGTCTCGTCCACGTGTGAATTAAATATTTGTTAGTCCTAACGTTGCTATACCACACGAAAAAAGCCGATATTTTTTATCGACTTAGTACTTTTATAGTGCTTATAAATTTTAATAATATTCATTTGGTATTTTTATAGTAGATATCCCAACTATATAATAAAATATTTTAAATTGATTTTGATTCAATTCATTTCTAAACTTTTGAAATTTTTCCTTAGAATTATATTCTTTCAAGAATTTTTCCATGTTATCATTTATTTTATTATTTAAAGCTATTTTATCAATTTTTTTTGTCTTATTATGCATAAGTTTATCAACTATATATTTTAATTGCTCATCAGTAAAGTCAAATATTATATTCATTTCAATACCTCCACATCAATATTGAGTTGATTGTATCCATAATCATCTACTACATTATAAGCTTTTAATATTTTATATTTAGTATTAGTGTTAAGTACGGCTTCACTCTCTTCTATATTTTTAGTCACAAAACAATTTGTTCCTTTCTTTATGTATGTATTTAATTTTACTACATTATCTTTAAAAATGCTATTATCAGTTAAACTTACACTCATAAATCCTTTATTAGTTATTATTTTGCCAATATTTTCATTTATTTTAGATGAACCGTTTTCAAATTCTTTTTTTGCTCTTTCACGAGATATACTTATGCCAAATTCTTCTTTTAAATAATCCTCTCCTACAAATCTAGATGCTTTTACATCACAATCTAATTTGTTTTTAGAAATTACATTCTGCAACATTTCCTTAGTTTTCCTTTGCTCAAAATTCATTTCTAATTCAGAATTTCTTAAGCAATTATTTATACCCATAGCATAATCAGTTGCTATAAATCCATTATTATAATCATATAACCTTTCTTCTTGCTCTTTTGTAATATTTTGTTTTAAAGACATTTCGTTAAACGTATCATTATCAAGCTGATTATAATCATTTTCATTAAATGTCTTTTGATTATCAATTTCTTTTTTATGCTCAATAGGAGTAGCTAAATCTTCTTTTACTTTCAATTCAGCTTTCTTTTGCTCTAAAGATTTCTTCTTTTGAAATAATTCGTCTATTCTTTTAGCAATATCAATTTGTTTTGTATTGAATTTTCTGCTTTCTTTCATCGCAGTTGCTAAGTCTTGCCCTTCTTTAATAAAAATACGACGTCCGCCTACTGTACGCCATACGCCACCTATATCATCCATTTTTATCACTTCCTTTTGACTACTCGTTCTCTAGCAAAATCTCTATGTAATCCATTATCTTTTAAGAACTTTGTATATCGAGGTAAAAACTTTTGTTCTTTTTTCTTCCACTTTTTGTAATTTTCTTCATTACCTAGTTGTTTAAAAACATCTTGTTTAGTTCTACATTTTCTTATGTATCTTTCTTTGATTCTTTGCTGTTCTTCTAACTCTACTTGTATTTTGTTATCTCCATAATCAAAATATTCTGATTTAGGTTTATCTATTCCAATAAAAAATGGCCAAAATTTGTGTCTACAATTAACTCCTCCGAGTCCTAAAATATCTCCATATCCTGTTGCTTCGTAAAAATTCTCATATTCATCATCAGAACCATCTAACTTATAAATCTTTCCTTGCCAAGAATAATGATTTGAAAAAGGTACTTTCCCATCTCCTAGTCTAGCTCCTAAATGTGAAGATACTTCTACATATTCAGCACCTAACTCTTTTGTTATCTGTTCTGCACCTTTATTATGAGTTTGATAGATAGCTGTTAACATATCACGTCTTACTACACTTTCTAAAGTCATTTGATAGATTGTTCTATCTTTTCTTTTATATGTAGCTCCTTTAATACCATCATCTACCATTTTCTCTATCGCTCTAGTAATTGCAGTATTATAGTCGTATATTCCTGTTCCGATTTCTAATCTTGCTTGATTTAATGCATTCATATATGCTTTTTTGGTACTTTCTATTGCTTTAGTGTTGATCATTTTAAATATTTCTTTAGTATCAGTATAAGAATTATTAATTGCGTGATTTATTGTTTTTGATTGTAGCAAAGTATTATAGGCTATATTAATAGCTCCTTTATCGTTTAAAAAATCTATTCTTTCTTTTGAAATACTTCCATATCCCGCTTCTTTTAATAACCTTTTTATTTCTTTTTCTGATATATAGCTATATTTTGAAATGATTCTAATTGCTTCTTTATCTAATGCTCCTATTTCTTCTAATTTCTTAAAGTACCAATCCAGACTATTTCTAATTGTTACATCTTCATTTACAGCAAAAAAACTTGCTATCTTAAGTAACAAGTCGTGTTCTATATTTTGATATATTTCTATGATAGGTTGCGCTAGAGCTTTTAATTCTTCATCTGTTTTCATCTAACTATTCCTCTTCTTCTAGTGGCTCTTCTTCTTTTTTAGGACTTCTCTTTTCCATCTTCTTAATAAAAGCTAAAGCTTCTTCTTCGGACCAGTCACGAGTTATCTTAAAATACTCTACTTTATCAATAATATCTTGATTTAATTCAAGTTGTGCTTGCTTTTGTAGCATTTCTTTATCTTTTAAAATGCTATCATCCCAAGAAAAAGATGTATCATAGCTATTTGCTACAGGGATACCATATAACTTACATAATACATAAATACCATATATTAAATCTTCTATAGCTGTTTGTAAAGAAGTTTGTATATCACTTACTGTAACATAATAATCTTGTTTAGATGATTCTATTTCTGTTGCGGTCTTAGCAATGTTATCCATTTTGGAAAGAACACCAAAAGAAAGCCCCATTTCACTCTCTGCTTGTCTAAGTAATTCATTTAATCCATTAAACAAAGAGGTATCTCTTATTTCTGGGCTAAATACATTCCACTCCTTTTCTGATTCAGAATCTAACATTCTATATAATCGATTTTTACCTTTAGGTAACTTAGGCTTACCATTTTTATCAGGTTCAAATAATGATACATCAGCATCAATTGCCAGCTCACTACCCTCATATTCCCATAATGTTCTGGAAAATTGTTTATCTATTTCTTCTAATGTTCCTATTGCATTATGGAATATTGCAACACCCATAGGACTATTGTTATCAATAGTATTAGCATTTCTCATTGTAAAGAAACCACCAATTAATCTATCAACATTATCTATTTGTGCTACTTCTTCTAAATCTTTCCACTTCTCAACAGATTTTAAATCTATCTTTGTAGAAAGTACTACACCATTTCCTTGCCCTTTATATGCTATGTTTTTAATATGAACTGATGTATCAATCAATTCGTTATATTCAAGTCTTGTATATACATCATTTCCTTTTGTAAATTGATCTATTATTATTATCCCTAACAATTCACCTGTATCATCGAACTTAAAAGGAATAAACTTATCTCCTTGAATTACTGTAACTTTAATCTTCCCATTTTCATAAGTTGGTTTAAAAAACATACTACCTTTAGCAATCCCATATTCTGTATATTTTCTTATATTTCTGATAAATCTTTGATATATCTTATCAATATTTTTGTCACTGCATGAACTTTTAAATTCAATAGTTACTGCCTTTGATACTTTTTCACATGTAGTTTTAGCAATGTGCAATGATTTCACTTCTTTAGATTGCCAAGAAGCATTACCATTAAAAATATCTGACCATATCTTTATTGCATCTAACATTTCTTTTGAAGTTTCTGTATCTAAATTAAAATCAGATATTACTTTATTGTAATCAAACATGTTCTTCCACCAACCTTTTATTGTATTTACTATTCTATTAATCATCTTCATCTACCTCATTACTATCATCAGATATTTTCAACATTGGAAGTAATCTTTTGATAATTCTCCATAATCCCATAATTGAATATCTTTCCGCATCACAACAATGGTCATCCTTTTTTATTGGTACTTCTCTACCTTTATCTAATAAGTCCTCATCATATTTATATAGATATTTCTCTTCAATTAAATGTTTTTGTTTAGGAGATAAAAAAAGACGTCTGAATGACAATAATTTTTGGACTCTACTAATTCCTAAATCAACATCATTTTTAGCATCTTTTATTTTTGTATCTGAACATACTCTCTTTATTTCTTCTGCTAGACCTTTAGCAGATGGATCTATATATGCTGTAGTAACTTTAAGTCCTGTTTCTACTTCTATTTTATCTTTGAAATCTTTAAAGTCTTTAGCATATTCACTTGGACTTTTTTGTTTACCTTCATCTCTACCACTATGATAATATTCGTCAACACCTCTAACACACTTATCTGCATAATCAAAACCAAAGCATTCATAAGTTGTAGCATTCATCTGTCCATAATCGACACCTATTATCAAGGTGTTCATATTCTTTAAATTTTCCTTAGTTATTTCTTTTATATGTTCATCTTCATTAAACATATAATAAATAACTTCATCTATTCCTATACATAATCCTAGCCATAACCATTGATACATCTTAAAATCTAAATTCTTTAGTATTTCTGCTGATTCTATCAGCTTTCTACCTAACCAAGACTGTGGAACATCTCTATAATCAGTATGAATATGAATACAATCAGGACGCTGTATCATTTTTTCTAACCATTTCATAATAGGTGCTTTAGAATTTTTAGGAGGATTAAAGTAATACTCCATAACAAAGTTATCATCATTACCACGAATAAAAGTTGCTTCTATATTCTGCAACTCATCCTCTCCATCACCCTTATCAAAAAATTCTGTTAACTCGTCTATTTCTACTAATACAATAGGTCTATCTTCATCTATCATACCTTTAGTATCATCTATCGAATCATTTCCTGTGAAATAAATAGTATTTCCAGTTGGCTTATAAGTTATTTGCATTGGACTTACAGTTATCTTAAAATCCTTTTTATTTAATCCTAATCTAGTAATAGCCCTCTTGCATTCTGCAAATACTGTTTTTTTTAACTTATTATGAAACTTTCTCATAACTACAACTGAGCCTGGTTTTTTGTCTATTATGGTTCTGACCGCCTTTAATCCACCCCGACTTGATTTTGTTCCTGCACGTCCGCTTGTATATATTTGATGAGTATCAATATTGTCATTAAAATTAGGATAATATTTTGGAATAATTAAATCACTCAACTTAATTGTTTTTTTGTTTTTAAAATTTAGGCAAGTCATCTACTATCATTACTCCATCTTCTTTATCATCATCTTCTTTTATATCAACTTTATCACGCCATTTTTTAGGCTGCCTATTCTTTAGCCAAAAAATTAAAGCCGTGGAATCTGGTGTAATATGCATTTCTTCTGTAATATCCACAATAATACCATCCTTAGTAACCTTCTGTTTTTTTAAAGTTTCAGTATACCCTAAAGCCTTTTTTAACAATGCATTTTCTACTTCATAATCAATTATATCTTTATTCTTTTTTATGGTGTCCGAAATGTCCGAATACTCCCTTTTGTACTTACTTAGAGTAGACCTCGATACCTTCATATTTTTGGCTATCTGTTTGTCAGTGAGACCATCTCTAGCCCAGCCTTTTAGCAAAGTCAAACCATCATCAGATAACCAGTAATCAACTTTGCTGTTCGCCATAACTACTCACCAGCTTTATTTGTTTTTTTATCAATAATTTTCTCAACAAACTTTAGCTTATGTTTATTGTTGCCCACTAGTATTTTGTATCTTTCTTCTGACACTTCGAATTCATCTCCCTCTTTTGGAATTATTCTTAATTCATTATCAACTATATTATTTTGTATGTACTCATTTGTTGCTCTTACTTTTATCATAATATCATCCTTTCTGATTTGGTTTCTTTGGTTGCAGAGAATAGAATTGCACTATTATCTTTAGCAATGCAAGCTAATGTGTTACTGTTACACTACTCTGCGATAAAACAAAAAGAGCATTTCTACTCTCTATAAAGTGAATATGTGTTTTTTATGAGAATTCTGTAATTTCTCACAATATAATTATCTCAAAAAAAACGTGTCATTTAGTGTCATCTTTATAAATATCTCTTTTTTTCTTATTTCTTTTATAAATCCTCTGACATTGTTCCTTTGAATAATGTACCATTTTAGATATGCTATGCCAAGTATATTTTTTAGGACTAACTTCTTTGTAATAAACTATCAACTGTTCTACTTCTTCATACTTACCTAAAATTTTCAACTCATTATCAATCCAGTTCATCAAATTTATTTTTTTATTATGAATATATTCTAGTGTGTTATCTATCTGTAATATATCTTCTGTTTCAACATATTTTAGCATTTTGTCTACTCTTTTACCTCCATCTACTCTTTCTAAAGTAGTATCTGTTGACTGAGGATTAACGATAGATAGCAAACTTTCTTTTTCTTGCAACCAGTAATTATATTCATTTTCTAGTTGTTCTAGATTTTTATTAGCTTCTTTAAGTGTCATCTTATTCACCAACCAGTTCTTTTAATTCTTCTTCAGTGTATATTCTATACTTATACTTTGATTGTAGCTGTTTTTCTTTTTTATATATTTCTGCTAATAACATTTTTCTATTATCTGATTGAATAAGTTTATCCTTATGTTGCCCTAACGTCAATAATAGTTTCCCTTTATTTTTTATATTTCTTCTTTCTTTGCGAAGATTTGTAATAAGTGATACTATTCTATACCTTTGATTAGTTGTTAAATGATTGTTTTCTATAAAATGATATATATCACTTAGTTTAGTATCTATTTCTGATTCCTCTTTAGGTATTTTGTTGCATTCTTCATCTATTTCATCTAATAATTTAATTGCATTTTTTAAATTTTCTATTACGTTCATTATCTCCCCTTTCTTCAACCGTAACCCTATTTCCCTAAATCAATGCTTCTTCTAACTATTTCTTGCCATAAATGGTCCTTCTGACTTTCTTTCAAGTTTATATTCTTGTATAAATTTTCTTTTATAGCTCTTTTCTCTTTATTGTTAGAAGTAGCATATTGTTTTATGTAGTTGTTTAACCAATATTTTTTAAAATCTGCATAATATTCATTCATTTTAAGTCCTTTTTTATCTTATTTACTTCTCTTACTAATTCGTTAACTTTGTCTATTATGACTGTGTCGTGTTTACTTAATTGACATTGCTTACCGTCTTTAACAACATAGTAATTTCCTATATTTTCAACAATTTCTACTTCTTCTATATCCTTATCTTCTTCTGTTATTTCTACTTCTGTATTTAAAACAGCGGAATATTGCTCATTTCTATGAGCTAAAAACTTTTTATTATATATTCCTGGATTACCCTCTTCATAATATCCTCCATAAGCTTCATAATAAACATATACTTTATCTTCGTATTTAATTCTCTTTGGCACTTCTTTATTGTTTGCTATATTTACTAATATATCTATTATTTTCATTTACTTACCTCCTCATTGCAAAATCTATTATACTCAACTACTTTAATTTTATATTTATAATCACCACTTGTGCATATCATTTGTCCTGATGATGTATAACAATACTTTAAAACTCCAGTATTTCCGTTTATGTCTGTATAATTGTAAAAGCAATGTGCTTGTGGATCATCTAAACTACAACCTGTTGTACCAAACAATATAATTATTAATGCTATTATTATTGTTATAATTGTTATTACTTTTTTATTTTTCATTTATTCATCTACTCCTTTATTTAAAATATCTCTTAAATCTCCAACTTCCTTAAATGGTATTGCAGAAACATACTTCTGTAGTCTTTCGTCTAATATATTAGTTTGCTTTATAGCTTCTTCAATTACTTTGCTTTTCTGTTCTTGCTTTTCTTTGAATTCTTTTGCTATGTTTAATATTTTTCTTGGTGCATTGTTATCTATACAATTCATTTCATTACAATTACAGTAGTCTTTACTTAATAACAATTCATATTCTTTTAAAAATTCTTCATCAGTCATATTCTAATCACTCACTTTCTTCATCATCAGGTCCGTATTCATTTAATTGAACATAATTACAAAAACATTCTTGGCTATAAAACATATTCTCAGCCTCTGTGTCAAAATATTTTGTTTGGATAAAATTATCTTGGCATACAAAATATGAGTCTATTTCTGTGTTTATTCTTTCGTTGCAATAACTACATTCTTTAATCATTACTACCCTCTACTTTCTCTAAAAATATTACATCATCTTTAATCTTTAACATCTGTTATCTCCTCTACACTTAATATTTTTAATACATAATAGAACTTGTCCTTTTCTGCTCCCCATTCCTCTTTTCCATTTCCAACTTGAACTGTTACTTCACATTTTAATGAAGGACTATTCTTGGAGTAACCATTTCTTAAAATTATTGAAAATTCTTCTGGTGGCCACCCCCCTGTAGGAGCATATTTGTCAAATCGACTTTGATAATAAACATTTATCTCTCTATATTCCTCTTTCTTCTCTCCAGAAAGAATCATATCGAACCATTTCTTTTTAATTGGTAGTGTTAACATTACTTGTTGTCCTTTCTTAAAACTTTTAGTTTCTCTTTAGTATTTTCTATCTCCTTTGTTGTAAATTCTATAATTTCTTCTTGATATATTTTTAAATTCTCTATGTATTTTTCTAGTTGTTCACGTTCTGTTAGATGTCTTATTTCTTCACTCATCTAACTAACCTCTCTTTATATCTCAAACAACTTTTATCATTATAAAATTCATTTAACGGTAGATTATAACATCTTACTTGATTGTATTTATCTGATGCTACATAAGCTAATGTTACTATTAGTGCACATAATATTAATCCAATTATAAAAAATATTATCTTTAATTCTTTACTCATAAATAATTCCTTCCATATCTTTTAATAAAATCTTCTATTGTTTTATCATAATATCCTAACCAAACTTTCTCTGCTATTTTTTTTAAATATAAATCAAATACTCTGTCAAAATGAACTCCCTTTTTGCTCATATTATGCATTTCTGGTCTTAGAAAAACTATTAGTCCATCTTCAATACTTAATTGCCTGTTTCTAGCACCAAAGAACACCTCGTGGCGATGTGAATATATTGATGTTCTTTTTATGCTGTAATTATGATTTTTTGGCATTATACAGAATTCTTCTTTAGACATTTATTCACCTCTATTCATTAATAAATCCATTTTTATATTCTTCTTTACCTTGACGCCAAACAACTCTTGAAAATTCGTGCATAGTCATCAAAATTCTATACTTGTGATATGCCCAATTCTCAAAAGATGTCTTCTTTGTATCTATTAATGTGCAATACTTAGCACTATTTAGCATAATCTCGTTCCACCTATCAGCTAAAAGTAAACATTCTTTAGCTAAATCGTATGCTAATTCTATATCTTCAGGATTTAATCTATCAAATATCTCTTTTTTATCGTTATATTGTTTTATATCTTCTTGTAGTTGTTCTAACATTCTATTTCCTCTATATCATCAAATGACTCTTCTTCATTATCTTCAAATACTTTTTCTATTGTTTTTTCATAGTAATCATTATAAAAGTTAGCTAGTTCTTCTCTAAACTTTGAAAAATCATACTTTTGATTTTCGTCATCTAATAATTTGGAAGTTAGTGGAGATAAGAATTGTGTGTCTATTCCCATCAGTTGTTGTTTTAAATCACTGTAAGTTTCCATATGCAAATTATTTATTGCTAAAGCTATTTTTATCATTTCAATGCCAGGCAAGATATATCCTCTCTTTTGGTATTTTATCGTTCTATATAATGAACAAATAGGATATTCTGTTCCAGGATTAAATCTTAACCTTTTTTCAATATTGTCTGTTAAAAAATATTTATCTAAATAGAATTGTCTATTTTTAAAACTGTAAGCTCCCATACAACAATGAAAATCAAAATAATCAAAAGTTCTCTGTATATTTTTGTTGCAAAATCTTTCATATTTGATTATTTGAATTTTAATTTTTTTCTTATTCTCTTTTGAATTTTGTTTACGTACAAGTGAATAAGCATTATGAGAAACAACTTTTACTTCAAACTCTAATTTCTTTAGTTCATCTACAATTTTATGTGGATTATTTTTGTTAGTACTATAAATATCATAATCATTTATAGGTACGTGATTAAATACTGATACTATTGCTCCACCACAACAATAACAATCATACTTTTCTAAAACGTTTATTATATCATTATCTAATTCTTTTAATAATCTAGATTTTTGTACTATATATTCTTTCATTTTTTCTACCTTTCTTTATGTTGATGCATAAATTCATAAACTGAATTTAACCCCATATTTTCAAGCAACCAATTTGTTGCATATTCTTTACTTAAATGAGTCTTTTTAACTCTGTTTTCGTAATAATCGTTATAAGCTCTATTATGTAGTTCTTCTTCATTTTCATAATTACCTTCAATTAAATAAACATCATATTCTAAAGCTCTAATACCATCTAAAGTATAAGTATCAGTCGCATATATTAGCTTTTCATTATTCATAAATACTCTTAAGCCCATATTTTCTACATCGTGATATAACTTTATAGGACTTATTTTAAATAGTTCATAATCGTATAATCTATTAGCCTCTATCACATCAATATTTTGTTTTCTGACGCCTATTTTTACCAAATCATTAACTAGATAGCTCCCTACTGCAAATCGCAATGTTGGTCTGTTCTTTGCTAGCAATCTAACTGTTCTTTTATTAAAATGGTCCTGATGTATATGTGAGATGAAAACTAATTTTAAATTTTTGATATAAGGAATTAGCTTTTTATAGCTAATTCCACAGTCAATTGCAATGATGTCATTTACTATTGTGCAATTTCCGTCAGATCCACTATTAATTATTGAGTAACGCATTCATATCTACCTGTTTAGCCTCTGTTTTTTCAATAGTTTGTGTTTCTGTAACATCCTCTTGTTCTATAATTTCAGCATTGTAAATAGTATTATCATTTTCTATATATCCTTGTGAGTCAATAGTATTTACTGATACCTCATCACTATTTACTGCACCAAATTGTACTGAATTTAATTTATTTCCGAATAACGTTAGTAGGTTCTTTGCAAGTTCCTTTACTGTTTTTGTATTGACCATTTTTAAACTTTGAGAATTCCAAGGACTAAATTCAGACTTCCCACTCGGAGAAGTATTTTTAATTTTATCTAGGTCATTTTTTGTTAAAAATACAGTTGATTCAAAACCATTTGCAAATTTAATATAAGCATAACTTCCTATTACATTTTCATAATCTTGATACCTTTCACCCACAAATTCGTGACTTAAATCTCCTGTTACAGGATTAAATGAATATTTATCATTTGTAGTAATAACATTACTATTAAATTTAATTATTTCTCCAGGCTTAATCATATCTAGTATTTTAAAATACCCCTCTTTTTTTCGACAAATTGTAGGCTTTCCTTTAAAAGGTACTATGTCATAGTCAATACCTGCTTCTAAACCTAACATTGCCTCTTTTAATACGCCATAAAGCATTTGTAGCTTTCCATTGTTATCAAGCTTCATTAAATCTTGCCTATTAGAAATATAAAATCCTGCACTTGTTTTAATTCTGTCTATTGTAGTATTTTTTGGAAGTAGTGCTATATTTTGCATTAATACTTTTTCAACTCCTAGCTCAACACCTGATTTATTTGTAATTTCAACTAAATTATTATTCTTTTGTTGTTGTAAATTTTGTTTATTATTTGCATTGTTCATATTCTATTCCTTCCTCTTTCATAAAATTAACCAATTTAATCATTTTGCTTTTTAAACAAGTAGCTTTAAATGTTGCTGTAACAAGTTCTTCTGTTTCTTCTGTCTTTTCAACTTTAGGAGTTTTTAAACATTCATCTATCTTGTTTAACATAGCTTCATCTGTTAGCTTTTGTTCTTCTTTAGCCTCTTTTTGCTTATTTATTTGTTCTAGTTCTTTATGTCTGTTATTCACTTCTGTAATAGCTCTAGATACATTTAACTCTTTCTTGTATTCAAGCATTATTTCATCTTCATAATCTTGTGTTTTAATTAAATCCATATCTTCTGCTATTCTATCTATAAACATCTTAGCTTGCTCTTTTAATGACTTCATACTAGCTGATAATGTTACATTAATATTTGCTTGATTATAAGTTATAAAATCTATTTCTTTACTTTTTGTATATTCTTCAAAATAGTCTTTTACTTCACTTTCTTTTCTATCTTTTAGTTCTTGTTCGACCACGTCAATTTTGTTTTTTAGTATCTTATCTGCTTCATTGAATTTATTAGAGATGTATTCTTTATAAATATCTTCAAAGTCATTGTAAGGCTTCATAACTTTGTCTTTTACTTCTTTTCTTCGGTTCTCTAATTCTTTAAATTGTTTAGTCATTTCAGCTCTAGCTTTTTTAACATCTTTTACTGTATCTTCTGTACAAGCTAGGCTATTAGCTAATTCTACTTTTTTATCTATCTCATCACTTATCTTTTTTAAATTTTCTTTGATAATAGGTAACTGTTCAACTATTATTAATTCTTCCATCTTACTTATTCTCCTTTTTTTCATTGTGTTTAAATTCTGAATTCCTTATCTTCTTTCTTAAGTCTGCTATTTCTATTTCGTGACATCTAATTATCTCTGCTTTTTGTTTTATGTTTTCTTTTTGAAGTGCTACAACCTCATTTTGATATTTTTCTATTTTTTCTTTTGCTCTAACTATCTCTTCTAAAGTTGAAATATATTCCAATTGTTCTGTATTCTTCTTCTGTCTATATTTTTCTATAAAATTAAACACTAGCTAACTCTCCTTTTAAATCGTTTAATTGCATTCTTATTTCTTCTTTTACTTTGTTATCTTCTGTATCTTCTAATATCTCTTTAACATAAGTTACAAAGTAGTCATATATTTTTAGTTTTATTTCTGACTCTTCTATTTTTTCTTCTAAACTTTGTATACGTTCTTGTTCTGGTGTTAAATATATTTCTCCATTTTCATCATCTACGTACATCTTCTTAACTCCTTCCTTAAGTTATCCTCGAATTCTATTCTTTTACTTCTGTATATAACCTGTCCACACCAATCACAAATCATTTTGTTTTTAAAATATGGAAATACCCTTTTTCTGCCACAGTTTTTGCATTGAATTTTCAATTTAGCATAGTAATCAGCTTCTCTAGGCCAATTATCATTTCTTAACATAATTTTCTTATCCCTTCTATTCTTACTTTTTGTTCTTTCTCATAATACTTGTCATAGAGCTTGTCCAGTCTTTCATAACTGTAATTGTCTAAATCTTGATATGTTACCTTTGTACCTTCTTTTGATAACTTCCTTATCAAAGCTTTTATTAGCAAGCATTTCTTATAATGAGTGCTATTGTATTCATTTAATAGCATTGTTTTATGACATAAGTTACAATCTATTAGATAATCATTTTTAAGTTTTTCTTTTTTATTTAACGTTAATAAGCCATCAACTAAATCGAATGGACTGGGTATTTTTTTTCTTTTTATTTCATCTTGTAAATATTCATCTAACTTTTTAACAACTTCTTCGCATTTATAATTTTTTAAAACTCTATACCATTCTTCCGAAACTTCATCTGCCTTAGCCATATTTTGATAATGAACTCTAACTCTATCTAAAAGTTTACAAACCTCTGTATCGTCCACTTTTTTTCTCCTCTTCTATTTGTTTTCTTATTTTGTCCCATTTACTAGGTTCTTTTTCTTTATCAAGCTCTTTATTCTGATTTTTTTTATCTCTAAATTTCTTAATATAAGCCTCTGCTTCTTGTAAAGTCCTTACATTAGCTTTCTGCCAATTGTAAATAATTCTATCTATGTAGTTTATATAAAACACACCATTCGTAACACTTTCAGCAATAGCTAGTTTTATAAGCTCTACTGGATAAGTCCAAGTTTTAATTTTCTCTTTTTCTAACGGAGTAGTAAATCTTCCAAATTCTTTTTCTAAGATTTCATTCACCTTTCCAAACGTTTCATTGTCCATATTAGATGTACTAATATTATTAGTAATTACTATACTACTCTCTTCTTTTCTATACTCTTCTATACTATTCTCTTCTATACTGGGTTGCCAGTTGGTTGCCAAATGGTTGCCAGGAGTATTTTGGTCTTTTAAATTATAGATTTTTTCATCTACTACAAGTTGTTTTTTTTCATTAACATACATCGTTGGGTTATATCTATCTTTTCGTATTGTATTGTGTATAAGCCAATGTCTAACAACACATACCTTACTTTCAAATGGTATTAGATATCTCTTTAATATTAATAGTTTAAAATCGTCTTCTTTAGCTCCTATAACGCGCATAATTGAATTACAATTATCTATGAAGCCATCATCATCTGCTCTAATATTTAAGTGAAAGTATAATGCTTGTGTTGTTAAAGGCATATCTAGAAAGTCGTCACTATCTGCTATAGTTTTATCAAACATTCGTTTTTGTGCCATTTATACTCTCCTTTACTATATTGTCATATTAATTTTTAAAAACTTCATCGTGATATATCTTACTTGTTAGTTCCTTAATTTTTTCTTCGTATAAATTTAACAATTTTCTGTATTTTTCTATTGCAAACGTTTCTACTCTATATCTTTTTAGTTCTGCTTCAAGTATTTTCAGTTTAAGTTTTAATTCTTCATTCTCCTGCTGTAGTTCTATATTTATTTTTTCTATTTTTTGCATAGCATTCCTTTCTTATTCAGGCACTCTATGAAGACTAGAATTTTAGATAAGGAGAATTTATATTTTTATTATTTAAAGTAACGTGTGCAATAAATATATAATTAATTCTAATCTTCACAGAGTACCCGAATTGTTTTAAATTTTAATTATTCATAATTTCTTCTAAGAGCTTGTCCATCTCTTCATCTGTTAAATATTCAACTAGTTTAATCATTTCTGCTCTCCTTTAAAGTTTTTAATTTCATAATAAGTACATAATCTGCCCATTTTCTTATCACATTTGCTTGATAAGTCATCAAAATTATTTCCACTTGTTGCAATACCTTTGAAAATAATAGATAACAATAAAGTAGTTATTAATGTATATTTAACCTTATTCTTTAGTCTTACTTTCTTCATTTTGACTCCTTTATTTTTTATCTAAAGTGTGTTATACTTTAGATGTTATTTTTTTTAACAAGGGCTTTTTCGTAACTGGTTAAGCCCCTTTTTTGTTTGTAATTTTTAAATTGATAATATCTAAATTTTCTTGAATTGATAAAAGATACATTAAATAATCAACCATTTCTATAGATTTACTATTTAATTCTTTTTTAACTTCTTTTAATTCCATTTTTTACACCTCTCTATATCTTATGTCGTAAAATGTCATTTCTTGTTTTAGTTTGGTCACTATATACAAATATTCAAAGAATACTTGAATTTTTTTTAATATTGAATAATTCTTGTTTCACTCTCCTTACAGACTTATAATAAAACTTGGAAGGAGGTATTACTTTGAAATTAAAGCAAGATTGTATTAGAGATACACTTTTGTTCCTTGAAAAAAATATGTCTAGAACTGGTTTCTTTAGTAGTCATTCAATTCAATTAGATAATTTTTCAACAGAAGATATTGATTACACCGTTGAAAAATTAAGTGAAGCTGGGTACTTAACTCTTGCCTCAATATATTGTGATGGTCATATTTTAATCAGATGCATAACCTATGATGGGCACCAATTTCTAGATAATATTCGTGATGATAAAGTTTGGGCTAAAACAAAGTTAGTGTTATCAAAATTTTCATCTACTTCTATGTCATTTGTTCAAGAAGTAGCATCACAAGTTATATCAAATATCATTAGTAACAGTTTATACAAAAAGTAAAATTATTTAAAATTTGCTTTTTCTGTATTAATAAATATTTGCTCTGGTAAAACTGTCATTTTCAATTCAATGTGTATAATAGGTTCGACTTCAATTCTTGAAATTGTCCATTTATTAACACTATGTGATATATCTAATCCATCAAGTTTAATTTCTGTCTTATCATCTCTGCAATTTAAAAATAATTTATTTAAATCTTCCATACTCTCTCCTATTCTTTTTGCTCATAAAATTTTGTCCAATCTAATCCTAAGATACTGGCTATCCTTTTTGCTAATTTAGGTTTGGGAGTTCTTTTTCCTCTTTCCCACCAAAATATAGCTTGCTGTGTAACTCCTACTTCTTTAGCGAGTTGTGGATAAGTGAAACCTCTATCAATTCTTGCTTGAATTAGCCAATGCCTGACTGGTTCTGTTGATCTTCCTGCCATTTAATCACCTCCTTGATTTCTGTAACTTATTGTTGTATAATTTAGTTGTCTATTTTTTAAATAGATAAAAAACTTATCGTGGTATAAATTAAATATTATCTTTCTAAATTACCATTTTATTTTTTTATTAGTGGCAATAAGAAAAAATGAAAAGTATATTTAAAAAAGGATTAAGTTTTTTTAAAAATCTTTTTGCTAATGGAATAAGTATTATTATCATAATTAGTAACAATAACACCATTAATAAGAAGTGACCTTGATATCAAGTTAGTTTACCAGACAGAGCTTGATATCTTTTTTTATACAACAATTTTTGTAATCTTGCGTATAGCTTGATTACATATTTATCATACAACAAGTTGTTTCTTATGTCAATAAAAAAAAGTAATTTAATTATAACGAATTGTTTATAATTGTAATTTTGTTGTATTATAAGCGCAAGGAGGTATCTTTATGTTTGGAGAAAGACTAAAATATTTACGAGAAAACAAAAACTTACTTCAAAAAGAATTAGGAGATGCTTTAAATGTTACTTCTCAAACTGTGAGTGGCTGGGAAATTAATAGAACAAAACCAGATTATGATATGTTGGTTACTATAGCAAATTTTTTTGAAGTTACTATTGACTATTTATTAGGTAATGAGATGAAAGCAACTAAAATTGAAAATGAATTAAAAGAAAAAGAAGCGTTGAAACAGTTATTAATAAAAAATGGATATATGAAAGAAAACGAAAATTTAAGCGACGAGGAATTAAATAAGCTTATGAAATTTGTGGTTAATAATAAAGATATATTGAAAGGAAATAAATAATGATGATTTCAAAAAAGAAGAATGGATTAAAGTCCTCAAATGCATCAAGTATTGAAGGAAAAAATATTGAAGGCAGAACGATAATTTCTTCTAAATGGATTATTGATTATTTATTAAAATTAATAGATAATAATCTTAATTGTGAATTATATACTTTTATAGAATTTTTTCCCATATATAAAGCAAAAATTAAAAGTTTAATCAAATATAAAGTCTCTGAAATACCCGAAAAGTTTTTAACAAAACCAGATATCAACGTTATTATTGCTTTTATTGAATATCTAAAATCTGATATAGACAAAGAATACAAAATGGATATATATGTAAATTTAATTATGAAAAACATAGATGTTAGAAATAAGAAAATAATTCATAATTCTTTCTTATCAATTATTAAAGATTTAAATTATAATGATATCTTGCTATTAGATAATTTACGAAAAATAAAAAAAGAAGATATTATAAGCTTAAATGTAATAGATAACAATTCAAATATTATTGATATATTTAATTGTGAGAAATACTTTACCTTCATAAAACATAATATAAATTTAGATGAGTTGACAATTTCTATTAATAACCTAATACGATTAAATTTAATTTCTCTTTTTATGTCATCGCAAAAAAAAGAGAACATTTTAGAAAACTGGATAAATATCTTGCATTCAGAAACAATAAAGAACATTTCTAAGGAACAGAAATGTGATTTACAATTTCAAGCAAAGCAAAGTGGTTATATATCATTAACTAATTTAGGAGAGATTATTGCAAATCTATGTATTATAGAAAATTATATTTAATATTTCTTACTATAAAAGCACTAAAATGAACTGAACCCCAAAAGTTGGACAGTTTATAAATAGTTTCTAATTAAAGGATTGTAACCTGTAATTTACGGGAGATAGTCCTTTTAATTTTACTTTAATTCTATCATAATTATAATATTTAATATAGTCATCGATTGCTAAAATTAGTTCATCTATTGTTTTATAACTTTCTTCTTGGTCATAAAACATTTCAGTTTTAAGAAGTCCAAAGAAATTCTCCATCATTCCGTTATCCATGCTGTTTCCTTTTCTAGACATGCTTTGCTTAATACCTTTATTCTTTAATCGTTGTTGATAAGAAGCATGCTGGTATTGCCAACCTTGATCAGAATGAAATATTAAACCTTCTAAATTTCTATCATTAAATGCTTTATCTAACATATCATTTATTTGTTCTAGATTTGGAGATTTAGATGTATTGTAAGATACTATTTCACCATTAAATCCGTCTAGTATTGGTGATAAATAAATCTTTTCTCCACGAAGATTGAATTCAGTAACATCTGTATACCATTTCTGATTTGGTTTAGCTGCAGAGAATTCTCGATTAATATAATTATCTGCTATTTTACCAACTGTTCCTTTATATGATGAATATTTTCTTTTGTTTCTTTTTAAAGGTTTTAATCCTAACTTCACCATTATTCTATAAACTTTCTTGTGATTAACATTATAACCTTGATTTCTAAGTTCTAATGTTATCCTACGATAGCCATATCTTTCTTTATTATTTATAAATATTTCTTTAATTTTATCAATTATTTCATTATTTTTTTCATCTTTATCTGTTTTAGATAAAGTATAATAATATACTGATTTTGCTAAACCAGATATCTTTAGAAGAATCTTTAATGAATATGTTAGCCGAAGTTCACTTACAACATTTACTTTTTCTTCTGTTGTTGATTCTTCCTTGCTTGAACAACGGCTCTCAATTTTTTTGAGTATTCTAGCTCAGCCTTCAAATATAAATTCTCTTCTTGTAATCGTTTTATAGTTTCATCTTTAGTTTCTTTAGATTTTTTCTTCGTTACTTTTGGCATAGTTGGACGCCCTCGCTTTCGTTCAACTATATTATAACCATTTTCTTTATATTTTGAAATCCAGTTTGATAGCATTCCATGACTAGGTAATCCTAAATCTATAGAAACTGCCCAGGTAGATTCCCCTTTATTTAAAACTCTATTTATTGCATCTATTTTGAAAGTTAAAGAATATCTTTTATTTTTCTTTTTTTGCACTATCTTGTATCCATGTCTCTCAATTAATCTAACTAAATATTTCACTCGTCTTGCATCAATTTTATATTCTTGATGAACAGTTTCAAGAGAGACACCTTTTTTTCTTTTATTATATATTTCAACTTTATCCTCATAACTTAATTTAGACATATAAAAACCTCGCTTCTATTTTGTCCAAGAAACGGGGTTCATATCAAAAAACTAGTGCTTTTTACTTTGTTCTATTAACCACTTAATAAATTGTTTGTACACTCCCTGCTTTTTTAAATAATTATAGAATTTATCAAAATTATTCAACTTAATCACCCCCTGTTCTATTTTAGATAAATATTTAATATTTTTTGGAAATGATATATAATCGTACTCATCAACTTGTAGTTTTCTGCATTTCTAGCAACTTACAATATCATAAAACAAATGAAAATACGTTTTTTTACCTTTAAAGCTTAAAAATAGACCTTCAAAATAAGTGAAGGTAAAAAATTAATGGAAATAATTACAAAAAAAATAATTAATAAGTTTTGCTATAATTTTTTTAGAATGAAGAGGTTATAGTTTATGAGAATTGTAGTTATTGAAGATAATAAAAGAGTTAACTCATTGATCTGTGAGTATGTAAATGAAATAGTAAGTAAAAGTTGTTTAGATTATCAATTATTAAATTTTTATAGTTTTAATGATAATCTTAGAAAAATTATTTATAATTGCGATATTAAAATTTATATTGTAGATTTACAGCTCAATTCTAAAAGTGGATATAATATTTGTAGAGAAATACGAGAAGGAGCTAATGATTGGAAAAGCATTATAATTATTTGTTCAGCTTATAATCAAAAAGAAGAAATTATATCTTTAAGACTATCTATTTTTACTTATGTATCCAAACATATTAATTTTAAAAGTAACATCAAAGATAGCATAAATAAAGCTATCCAAATTTTATCTAGTAATAACATTGTAACAATAGATAAAAATACAAAAATATGTATTAATGATATTTGCTATATTGAAAAAATTAAACAAACTAAGTATTGTAAAATAGTTACTCTAGATTCTAAAGAATATAAAATAATGAAAACTATTAAAATGTTGAAAAAGGAACTAAATTTTAAACAGATAAGAAACTATTTGCTAATTAACGATAATAATATTAGAATAATAGATAAACAGGAGATCACCTTTATAAATAAAATTAGTATTAAATATTAGAAAGGGAATAAAAATATGAGTACAGAATTAGAACAAAGAAATGAAATAATATTATTTGAAAATCAAGAAGTCAAACTTGAAGTAAATATGCAAGATGAAACTGTTTGGTTATCTTTAGAACAAATGGCTAGATTGTTTGACAGAGATAAATCAGTAATTTCAAGACATATAAGAAATGTTTTGGAAGAAGAGTGTGACAATTCAACTGTTGCAAATTTTGCAACAGTTCAAAAAGAAGGTAATAGAGAAGTTACCCGAGAAATAGAATATTATAATCTGGATGTAATAATTAGTGTAGGTTATCGTGTTAAAAGCAAAAATGGTATTTTATTTAGAAAATGGGCTAATAAGGTATTAAAAGACTATATGATACAGGGATATTCAATTAATAAGCAAAGACTTGAATATTTAGAAAAAACAGTTAAGCTAATAGATATTGCTAACCGTGTAGATAGCGAATTAAAAAGTAATGAAGCTAGAGAGATTATTAAAGTTATAAATGAATATTCTAATGCTCTAAATTTATTAGATGAATACGACCACAGAACTTTAACTAAACCTAAAGGAACATTAAATAATGATGTAATAATAAAATATCAAGATTGCTTGAATATAATTAATCAAATGAAATTCAAGAACGATAGTGATATTTTTGGATTAGAGAGAAACAATGGCTTAGAAAGTATTATAAACAACGTATTCCAATCATTTATGGAAAACGATGTCTACCCTACCATTGAAGAAAAAGCCTCTAATTTTCTGTATTTAATTGTTAAAAATCACGTATTCATAGATGGTAACAAAAGAATAGCTGCTACCCTATTTATTTACTTCTTACAATTCTATAATATTCTTTATAAGAATAATAAACAAGTAATAGATAACAACACATTAGTAGCAATAACGTTATTAATTGCAGAATCTAATCCTAAAGAAAAGCAGATTTTAATTGATTTAATTATGAATTTTCTAAATTAAAAAAAGACCTCACACGGCAATGTGAAGTCAAATGAAAAACTACTTAGTGACCAAACTAAAACTATAACAAAAATATAGAGTTTTTCTATACAATGTGATAGGAGTTTTTCTATTACATTGTAGCATATTATTAAATAAAAAGGAAGTGTTACAATGATAAAGAATAATGAAACAATAAACAAAATAATTAGAGTTGCTATATATATACGAGTATCTACGGAAGAACAAGCCAAACACGGTTACTCACTAGGTTCACAACTAACTAGACTAAAAGAATATTGTAAACAAAAAAGTTATAAAATTATAGAAGTTTATACTGACGAAGGAAAATCAGCTAGAAGCAAACTAAAACTAAGAACAGAACTTTTAAGACTAATAGAAGATGTCAAAGCTGGAAAAATAGATAGAATTGTTTTTTGGAGACTTGATAGATGGTTTAGAAATATTGCTGATTATTACAAGGTCCAAGAAATATTAGAAGCTAATAATGTTGACTGGGAATGTTCTGATGAAGAATATAACACTACTACCTCAAACGGACGACTTCATTTAAATATTAAACTATCTATAGCACAAAATGAATCAGATCAAACCTCAGACAGAATTAAGTTTAATTTTGAAAATATGATTAAAAGTAAAAAAGCAATATGTTGTACTCACTCTTGCCCATTTGGATATAAAGTAGAGGGTGAAAAAGGTAATAAACACGTAGTAAAAGATAAAGAAAAAGAAGAAATGGTAAATTTTATTTTTGATACTTATGAGTTGAACAATAACTACAGACAAACAACTATCCTTTTTAATAAAAAATATGGTTACTCTACTGATCCTACCATTATTAAAAAGATGTTAAAGAAAACAATTTATTATGGAGAATATAAAGGTGTTACAGATTATACAGAAGCTTATATCACAAAAGAAAGATGGAATAAAATCCAAGAAATGCTTCCAAATAACGTTAAAAAAAATAAAAATCACGAATATATTTTTTGTGGATTAATTATTTGCAAACATTGTGGTAGAAAAATGTCAGGAAGTACTAATAGAAGTTATCAGAGATATACTTGCAAAAAGAATAAAGAAGCTAAAGTTTGCCCGAATACCAAACAAATTACACAAAACAGACTTGAAAATTATTTGTTATTTATTCTTGAAGATTTACAAAAATTAGAAGTAGATTCTATTGCAAAAGAAAAAGAAGATAAAAATACCATTGACATAGAAAAAGAAACTAGTAAAATAGATAAAAAAATCAATAGATTAAATGAATTATATATTGAGGGTCATATTTCCAAAGAAAAATACGATAAAGATATAACTATATTCCAAAAGCAAAAAACAGAATTTCTTTCTCTAAAAAGAAAAAAGAAGAAAGAAAAAGAGATTATTAATCTCCCTAATGATGCTATAGAACTTTACAAAATGCTAAATTCTGAAAACAAAAGAAACTTTTGGAAAAAGTATATAGACTATATAGAATTTGATTATACAAAGGATAATATAGAAGATAGAATAACTATAATTTTAAAATGATGTACTAACTATATCGTACCAGGAGGTCTTGCTGGAGGTGCACTCGGTTATAGTATAGCTAACAATAATTTTTTGAGTAATAACAATAACAACAATGGATATTATCCAATGGGGCCAGGACCTAGACCTTGTTGTGGTCAAGGACCAATTTTTGTTACACCATATCCTTGGTATTAAAAAGTCAATTTAGACTTTTTTATTTTACTGGAAGTTCAATAAATACATCTGTTCCTTTATTTAATTGGGATTTATAATACATTTTTCCATTATGTAAATTAATAATTTCCTGTGATAAAGAAACACCTAAACCAGTTCCATTTTCTTTTGTTGTATAAAAGTTTTCTCCAATATGTTTTAGTGTATCTTTACTCATACCTACTCCATTATCACTAACTTTTATTACTAATTGATTACTTTTTATATATGCCTTTAATGTTATTTTCATATTTTTCTTTTTTGCTTCTATGCTATTTTTATAAATATTTATAAATACTTGTTTTATTCTATTATAATCAAGATCCAAATAAAGTTCATCATCTGGTATTATAAACTCATACTTAATATTATTACTCTTTAATAATGGCATTAATTCATCCCTAACATCTTCAAGTAACATACAAATATCTGTATCCTCTTTTGCTACCTTTATCTTAGTATAATCTAGAAAGTCGTCCATTAAAGTAAGAGTTCTATTTATTTCCTTACTAATAACAGGAATATACTCACTATACTTTTCAGTATCATCATCAAGCATATCTAAATATCCTCGACATACTGCTAAAGGATTTTTTACTTCATGAGTCATTTTAAATAATGACTGTTTAATTTCCTTTTCACGATTTAATTCATTTAATGTACTATTATAATTAACAATATTTTCACTTAAATCTATGATAAATACTATTAAATATAGAAAAAACGATAAAAGTAGTGAACTAAAGAAAATATAAGTAAAAAGGTCTAAATAATTAGAATTTGGCATAATATAAAATATAGTTTGATATATCATAGATAAAATTCTAATTACTAAAAAGCTATTTATAATTTTTCCAACTCTATTACTTTTCTTATTAAATAGTAAAAATGAAGAAAAATATAATAAATATTCAACAAATAACATAATTATATTAAAGTTAAATCTATAATTATTAAATATAATTAAAATAATAGCAATTGTAATAGAAGTAATTTTTTTATTTTTTATAAAACTAACAACTAATGGTATTTCAAATAAAAGAGCTGGATAAATCGTTTTAAACATTACTCCATATCTAATAAGCATATAAATAGAAGAATAAAGTGCAAGCTCTAATACAATTGATTTTTCTTGTTTATCTAAATTTTTTGTATATGCAGAATATATTAAATAAACAGTAAGTGGAAATAAAATATAAATAGTATTAACAATAACTCCTCCAAATATTGACATATAGTATAATCCCTTCTTTCTGTATTAATTATATTAACTATACTTGTCATATTTTGTCGAATTATAGTATATTATGAAACTTTTTGTCTTAATATTAAGAATATTATCAAAAAATGAAGAACTATATTACCTTATTACAATTAAATGCATATAAATTTTAAAAAATTATAGACATAAACCTACTTTTTTGTTATTATTTAATTACTTAAATATTTGCAGATGTAGTTTAGTGGTTAGAATACGGCCTTGCCAAGGCTGTGACGGGGATTCGATTTCCCTCATCTGCTCCATTGAGAGAATTACTCACACCTCGTGTGAGTTTTATATTACAAAAAATATCCTATAACACTCGTTGTTATGGGATTTTTTCATATTTGAAGGGAGGATTTACAAATGAAAATAACCATAGAACCTTTAGAATTTCCTTTATGTGTTAAAGAAAAACTATTAAAAATACCTAAAATATCAAAACTAAATATTGAATTTGTAAATGGGAAGAATATTCATTTTGATAAAACGAACCTTTCAATCAATGAACCACATAAGATAATTATAAGTAATGATTCATCTTGTATTATCTTACTATCCTATCTTAATGATAATAACTTCTATTTAAAAGATAGTTTAGAAATAATTACTCTTGAATCTATAAAATTTTTGATTTTACAAATGCTCTAAAAAAAATTTTTTTGAAATTTTATTTTTCCCTTTGTTTATAAGAGTTTGGGAGAAGAAAATTATTTTTGGCTTCCGTTTACTTTCCGGTTAAAATGTGGTATTATGGTAATATACGAAAGTTCTAGACAATCGTATATTTTATGTATTTTTGTAGTTCTACACAAGGAAATTCTCTTGTGTTTTTTTGTCGTTCAAGGAAAGGAGAAGAAAAAAATATGAACGGAGAAAAGAAGAACTTTGTTGTAGGAATTTATCCTCGAGTGAGTACTGAGGATCAGTCTAGGTTTGGTTTTAGTTTGGATGAGCAAGAAGAAAGTCTAAGAAGATTATGTAATTACAAAGGTTATACGATTTACAAAGTCTATCGTGAAGAAGGAGTTTCTGCTAAAAGTATGAATCGACCCAAATTTAAAGAAATGATTCAAGATATGAAAGATGGAAAAATAAACAAAATACTTGTTTATAAACTAGACAGACTAACTCGTTCGATTCAAGATTTAGAAACCATTTGTAAATTACTAGAAGAATACCATTGTGATTTAGAAAGTGATTGTGAAGAAATCAACACTTCTACTCCTACTGGTGTATTCTTTATGAGAATGACTACTATACTTGCTCAGTTAGAAATTGAAAGGACTTCAGAAAGAACTAAATTTGGTTTAATGGGTGCTGCAAAAAAAGGACATTTTAGTGGAAAAGCCCCTATTGGTTATCGTAAAATCAATAAAGAACTCGTTATTGATGAAGTCGAAAGTGAAGTTGTAAAAGATATTTTTAAGTCTTATTTAAATGGTTTATCTGTTTGTTCTATTGCTAAACAACTAAACGAAAAAAATTCTTTAAATCGTAATTGGAGAACAACAACGATTGACAGAATGTTATCGAATTACATCTATGCAGGTAATTATCAACACAGAAAAAGAATTGCAAATGAAGAAACAATATTACTTGAAGCTGTATGTCCTGCCATTATTGATAAACATGACTTTGAATTAGTTCAAAAACAAAAAGAAAAGAATATAAAGAACTATAAACGAAAACACACTTATGTTTATATGCAGAAAATCGTATGTTCAAAATGCAATAAAATTATGGGTGGTTCTTCTACTACATCAAAAAATAAACCTACTCAAATCTATTACAAATGTAATTGTTGTAATACGAGAATTAATGAAAAGAAAATTGAACAACCTTTAATGCTATTTTTAAATGATATGTTAGATTATTACTTACTTATTGATAGTAACTATAAATCCTTTTTTAATGAAGATTTAACGATAGAAATAAAAAGATATGAGAAGATATTAAAAGACTTAAATACAAAGCTACAGAGGATTAAAAATGCTTATTTAGATAGTAATATTGAGAGAGATGAATTTATTAATGAAGAAAATAGTATTAAAAGGCAAATTGAAGAAACAAAAATCAGGATAAATACTTTGAATAATGTGGATGAAAATCTCAATCATAAAGAAGATTTAAGGCTTTATAACAATCTATTTCAGTTAGAGAAAATGAAATATAAATCTTACTATGTAAGAAAAAATGGACTTTGGAATAAACTCACTAAAGAACAAAAAGCAAAACTAATTATCAAATATATTGATTCTATTGAAATTGAGAAAAAGAAAGATGAAATCATTATTAAAAAGATAAATATTAACAAAAAAGAAATCCAAAATATTGGTTATATGTTTAGAAATGATTGTTTCGATATGGCAGTCAATATCAATGATAGAGATGTTATTTTATCTAATGAAAGAACTAAAGAAGATATTACTAAGTATATTGAATCGTTAAGTAAATTTTATAAAATAGCATCTATTACTATTGAAAAAGAAAAGCTAAATATTGATAGTTTATTCAACAACTCTCTATTACAAATCGTTCCTAATAAAAAGAATAATAAGTTCGAAAAAGATAAATATACTTTATTACAGATAGGTGCTTAAAATTAAACTAAAAATATGGTAAAATTATATTGAAATATTTATTCAGAAAGGTGGAAAATATATGAAAATAACAAAATATCCTCAATCATGTTTAATGGTTGAAACAAATAACAAAAGAATTTTAATTGATGCTGGCAGTTTAAAATATCAAGATAAATTTTTAGAAGAATGGAAGAAAGCCGATATAATACTTATAACTCATAAACATGGAGATCATATTAAAAGTGATGTTTTAAAAGATATTAACATTCCTATTTATTCAACCCAAGAAGTACAAGATACTTATCCAGAAATAAAATTTAATATTGTAAAAGAAAATGATATTTTTGATTTTGGTGGTATTAAAATTGAAGTTGTTAAAGCAGTTCATGGCTATAACCCACTATTAAAAAATGGAGGCCAAGTTTTTGAAAATGTAGGTTATATTGTAGATGATGGAAATCATAGATTATATGCAACAAGTGATACTATTTGCTTTAATAATAACTATAAAGCAGATATTGTTGCTCTACCTGTTACTGCTCATGGACTTACTATGTCAGCTTTTGAAGCATCATTATTTGCTAAAGAGTTAGAAGCAAATTTAGTTTTACCAATTCATATGGATAATGAAAAATATCCTACTGATGTAAACTATATGAAAGAAAATTTTGATAAGTTTGGTATTAAATATAAAGTTTTAGATATTGAAGAATCAATAGAAATTTAATTGAAAGGAGCATACGAAAATGAACGAAACATTTAAATTTTTAAAAGAAAATACTCAAGTGAATTTTGTCTCAACAATTAATAATGGAAAGCCAAGTTGTAGGCCATTTGGAGACCCAATTATGTTTGATGATAAAATATATGTAATTACAAATAAACACAAAAATGTATCTAAACAAATTGAAAAAGATAATCATGTGTGCGTAGTTGCTTATGATGGTGAAAAATGGATTAGAATAAATTGTAAATTAATAGATGATAGTAATAATATGGAAGTTAAACAAGCAGTGATAGATGAGTTTGATTGGGCAATCGAGGCAGGATATACACTTGATAATCCAGAATTTCAAGTATTATATATGGCAGATGTTGAATCTACAATCTATGATGAAGAAGGAGAAATTTTAGAAAGCTATAACTTCTAATTAATAGTTTTTGTAAGTATTGAGCAAGAAATTGCTCTTTTTTGTTGTCTAAATTTAGAAAGGAGGCAAAAGTTATTAACTACTTTTTTCAAGTAGTCGTACCACAAATTCTTGATTATTTTAAAGAAAATAAAGAAATAATTCCTAACTACCTAATTCTAGAAGTTTTAAGAAAAGATAAACAATATCAAGAACAAATTGAAAAGATTTTAGAATTATCAAAAGAAGAAAATAAAAATAATCAGAAAGGAAAATAAACTATGAGTTATGCAATATTTAGAAGTGAAGGTATTAAAACTTTGGGTGAATTATCCCAAAAAGGTAGTCATAACGAGAGAACAAAAGAAAAATATAAATCTAATCCTAATATTAGAATGGAAGACAGTAAAAATAATATTGAAATAGTAAAATGTAATAAATATATAGATAAATTTTATGAAATAACAAAAGAGTATCAAAAAGAACATTTAGATAGAATGAAAAATATGAGAGCTGATAGAAAGAAATCTTTTTATGATATGGTAAATGATTCTAAAAGTGTTGTTGCTGATGAAATGATTTTTACAAGTGATTTAGATTTCTTTAAAAATATGAGTAGACAAGATATACTCGATTGGGCAAATGAAACTATGAATTTTATTTATGAAGATTTAGACTATACGAAAGAACAAGTCTTACACGCTGTTATTCATATGGATGAAAAAGTACCACATTTACATTGTGTTGTTGTACCCCTTGTTAAGAAATTTGATAAACGAACTGGTACTACAAAATACACTATTTCTAAACGATCATATATCAAAGATGATGTTTATTTAAGTAAATTACAAGACAAATATCATGAACGCTTAAACAAGAAAGGATTTAAATTAGAACGAGGAGAAAAACACACTGGAGTCAAACATTTATCAGTAGGACAATTTAAAAATGTTGTTAAATATTATGAAAGACAAGCAATTAATAGTAAGAAAAAAATTGAGAAACAATATCGTAAAATAAAAGAATCATTACAAAATTCTAAAAAGAAAGCATTAACTGATAAAGTAATTATTGATGGAGAAATTTATCATATTCTATTAGATTTTCTAGACATGTATGATAAAGAAATACAAAATATGGTAACAAGTAGAACTTTTTTTGAAAGCTTAAATGAATTTACTTGTGATTATAAAAAATTAGAAAAGAAATATAAAAATAGTCTTATTGATATTAATTATTTAGAAGATGAGAATGGTAAATTACAAGAAGAAAAAACTAATTTATTCAATTTTATTAATCACTTGTTATTCATGTTAAAAGATTTTTTTAGAGAAATTTTACTATCTAATGATAAAAAGAAGAAAGAAAAAACGATTGATATTTTAAAAGAATGTTATGATAATAGCCTATATAATTCTTTAGATTTAAAAGAAATATCTAAAGATACTGATACCGAAATTGTTATAAACTAAATACGCAAGAATTTGAAAAAGACTGCGACATTTTTAAATAGTCGTAGTCTTTGATACATACTAAATTTTTAATAATTTAGAAACGCACTTGCAAATTGACATAGTCAACTAGCGTGCGTATAATACATATTTTAATAATTCCGTAAATTCTGTATAGCCATATTTTTCGTTGAAATGTCCTACTCCATTTACTAATACCTTTTTTGATGAAATACTATCAGCAAACTCTTCTGCACTATCTTGTGGAACATAAGGGTCATTGTCTGAATAAAAACTAAATCTTTCTAAAGAGTAAAACTTTATATCAGACAAATCTTCATCTAAATAGAATGACTTATATAAATTAATATCATCCTCAAATTCTAAATTATCAAAGCCAGCAATCGTGATTATTTTCTTAATTTTAATTTTATTCTCTATTAAAAATTTTACTATGAATATTCCTCCAAGACTATGGGTTATAAAAGTCGTGTTTTCAGTAATACATCCAATTTCAAAATATGCTTTTAAGATTTTACTCCAACTTTCATAATCTTGTTTATAAGGTGTTGGAAAACTAGGAACAATGCAATTTAATTTTCTTTTACTTAATTGTTTCTTTAGCCATGGTATCCAATTCTTATAAGGGTTACCATAAGAACCATGAATTATAAAATAATTATTATTCATTTATAATTTCCTCTTTTAATATTTCAGCATATTTATCTGAGCCTTCCCAAACTATTACTGAATAGAGATTATTTAAATCTTTTAGTCCATTAATAATATAGATTGCTATATTTTCTACTGTAGCTCTAGTTCCTATTATATCATCTATATAGGTTTTATCTAATTTACTTATAACTGAATCAATTTTAGGATTAATTTCATGAAAATCAATATTTCCAACCATATTGTTAATAAGTTTATCAACAAAATTAATTTCAATTCTAAATGTATGTCCATGAATATGTTTTCCATGTGCTGAATCAATATTTCTAATTATGCAAAGTCTAGCCATTTTTATTCTCCTCTTTCTTTTAATATTTTAACTGCTTCATCCCTATGTAGTTCTTTTACCATTTCAATTTTATTCTTGGAATACTTTGCTAATTCATCTATATTAGTAATCATTTCTGGACAATAGTTATTATTACTATCTTGAAGTGTTGCGGCATATACCAATTTATCAAATTCTTCTATAATATTGCTCCCATACACATCATACAAGGTTCACATGATACATACATTGTTGCTCCTTTTAAATCTCCATAAAGATTTTTGTTTTTAGAAGCACTTTCAATTGCCTCTAATTCAGCATGAGAATAGATACTTGTTTCTACTAATGTTTTATCATCACTTCTACCAATTATTTCATTATCTTTAACAACAATAGCCCCATAAGGATATTTAGCATTTTTACTAATCTCTATTGCTATATCAATATATTGTTCATCAGTCATTTATCCTCCCATTAATTTTGTTTTTTAAACAGCACCTACTGCGATTTCTTCATATAATTTTGTTTCTTCATAGATTCCTGAATCATCATTATATTCTAAGAATTCCATTGTATTGCCAAAAATACTTTTAAAAGTTTCTTGTAAATGATTTTTTTCATCTTCAATTTCTTTAATAGTTAAATCTTTATTAACAATGTAATTAATTATTAAAGTTGACCTAGCTCTTGTACAAGCTACATATAAAAGTTTTTGAGTTCTATTTTTAATATTAATACCACTTGGATCATTTCTATGATTTTGGTGTATGTAATTTGCAAAATCGTACCAATTCCATGGAGTTGGAATTTCAATATTAACTATTACATTTTCAAATTCATTACCTTTAACACCATGCATAGTTTCTAATTTTGTATTTCCACTATATTGCTTGTAATGATTAAAATATTCTTCAAACGAACAATTCAAAATATTATCTAAAAATTCTTCATCTTCAGTATCTTTATAAGAATCACAAATTGTATCAAACCTTACTTTATCAAAAAAATCGGTACTTAGCATTTGTTGCATGAATTCTTTTATTGGAGTATTCATATTATTAAAAATATCATCCAATTTTATTTTGACCTCACTTAAATCATTAATATTAAATTTTTCTCTTTTATATTGCTTCATCAAGGTTACATAATTTCCAATTTTATAATCGTATATACAAGGCATAATTTCAGTACACATATAATTTAAAAAACGATCATCCGCATTTTTTATAATATTACTAATATCTCTTGGATACTTGGTTCTAAACAATTCTAACAAATTAGAGAAACCAACTTCTTTCGCAATTTGCTTATGAACTAAATATAATCTTTTAAAGTCCATAAAAGAAATATTTTTAAAATTATAGTTTTTCAAATTTACATCACTTGAAGTGTTAAAAACGAACGCAATTTGATTTTTTCTAACACTTTGATTTTTGTATTTTTGATTAATAGCATCATTACGAAGAGAATTTCCAACTTCTATTAATTCTTTGCAAGAACGATAATTATCTTCCTTATCTATACTGATCAAAGAATAATCAGCACAATTTATTCCACCAATTCCTTTTTGAAATATTTGTTGCATATTATCTCCATATAGTCCTAAAACTAAATATTTTTCATTTTTATATGTATTTATAGTATCTAATAGTTTAGGTAAAAGATTTTTATCTGCATCTTGATATTCATCAATAAAAATATATGAAAAACTATCTATTAATATTTTGCAAAAACTTTCATTATCCAAAAAATTAATAAATAATTCTATCACTCTATCATGTGATATAATACCTTTATGTAAAGCTTCATAGTTTAAATATTTAATAGGTAAGGTTAAATCAGCTTCTTGATATTTTTTTAATCTTTCAATATTATCTGTCTTTTCTAATTCAGCAATTTTTTCATTAATTAATAGATTAACCTTTTTTCGCAATTCTTTCTGAAATGGACTAATAAATTTCCAAATAAAATCATGAATTGTACTTACAATAATGTTGTTTTGATCATCTAATCTTTCAAGTATCTCATCTTTTGCATTATTGGTATAAGTAATACATAATACTTTTCTCTTTGGGTAATGTTTTTTTACATATTTTAAGGTTTCTATTAAAGAGTGTGTTTTCCCTGCACCTGCTCCTGCCTCTAACTTAAAATTAGTGTTACCAATTATACATTGGATTATTGATTTCATAGTTTCATCTAATTCTTCAGCCATTCTAATCCCTCCTTAATATAAGTAGGTATTTCCCAGCCACTTATAGTTGATAATTCTATTGAAAATTCTGATTTTTTGATTTCTTTAACGATTTCATAATGATATTGTTCTAATTGTTCTTTAGTAATATCTTCAGGAATTAAATTTAAATTACTTCCATTTGTATTTTTTGCACTTTTAATAGCAGGGTGTAAAGATTTTAAATTAGATATATTTTCTTTGATCCAAGCACTATTTTCTATGATTAATTGTTCTTCAAGCGTTCTTCCCCATTTCTTTTCTTCTTTTATGGGTAATTGAAAAGTTATCAAACTATTGTAATTTACAATATTCTCACCTTCACAAATAATCTCTCTTTTTAATCTGTGTTCTAAAGGTATATAGTCTTTTACTATATCTTTTACAAATAATGGTGTTACTTTAGGAACAAACCAGTTTGTTATATTAGCATTAATTGTCTTAATCAAAAATGGCGTTTCTATAGTATTTTCGATTGGTTCTCCTGATATATCACAAACAACAGAATTATTATATTTTCCCGTAACAGAATCAATATCAGTGATTGTAAGATTTTTTATTGATAAAAATCTCAATAAGTCTTGAAAAATATATGCATATGTACCACCAACTTCAAAAATCGTTATATGCTGAGTGGAAATTTTAGTATTACTTTCATCATCTAATATTTTGAAAAAGGTAGGCATTAAAAGTCGTTCCGCTGTTCCTTCAATAAGAATAACCTTATCTGCAAAAAACATATCACAAGTATTAATAGTAAAATATTTTTGTATAATTTCTTTTAAATCGGAGTAATTATCCTTTTTCATAAAAGAACTAAGAGATCTTATTTCTAGACCATCATCATTGCTTAAAAAATATCTTATGCTTTCAATAGTTGCCGATTGAAGAATATATGAAGAATGCGTAGTTATAATTTTATATACATCTTCAGTATCAGGCAGTGCATCACTAATTTTTTTTAAAAAGACAGATTGCATTTGTGGATGTAAATGCGATTCTGGTTCTTCAATAAATAAAATGTTAAAAGGAGCATCGTTAGATAGTAGTTCATATTTGTATGCTTCTATCTGAATAAAAATATATAATAAGTTACTATATCCTAATCCATTATAAGATTCTGATACAGATAATTCACCATCAATGGAATATCTTATTTTAGAATTCTTTTTTAAAATGTTTTCTATATCAAAATCTGAAACTATTTCAACTTTACGTTTTTTATCATCATTAACCACTTTACTATTTAAATTACTAACTAGAGTTTCAAAATAAGAATTATAATTTTTATTAAGTTCATCTTTTATATCTAAAATTGCTTCTTTAAATATATCTTCATTATCTATATCTAAAGATTCTTGCTTCATTTTTTTCTCATAAAACTTCCATATTGCATTTGATAGAGTTAATTTTTCTCTGTCAGAGGTATCATCAACATCCCTTTGAGCAGATATGGTATGAATATTAAAAAGGGAATATATAAAGCTATCTGATAATTCATTTAAATATTCATTTTCATTTTTTGTTGAATAATATTTTTTAGAAAAGTAGTTTTTAAAATTTCTTTTGAAAAATTCATAAAAAGTTAATAGTTTTTCTTTATCTAATTTTTCGTTATATTTACTAAAGTCAGATATTAATTTATTTATGTTATTTAATGAATAAATACATTTAATAATTATGTGTTGGTTATTATCAAATTCATAAATTAAATCTCTAATTCTTGCTAAATTTGCAGTTGAATCTATATTTATATGTATATCCAATTCTATAAAAGGAAATTCATTAATTATATTGGCATTTTGTTCTTCTAAAGTTTCTTGATACTTTTCATATAGTCTCATTAGATTCTTTTCAGTTACCAAGGAATAATTAAAATCCTCAAATCTAAAATTACCGCCTTTTGTTAAAAATTTATTTACTACTTCAAAAATAGAAGTCTTAGCAGTATTATTTTTCCCAACAATCAATGTTTCGTAATTTAAATCCATTTCCACAAGTTTACTAATTTTTCTAAAGTTTGCTACACAAATTTTTTCAATTATCATAACTACCTCCAAGTATTTCTCTAACTAAATTATACTATAATTCGGCTAAATTTCATATACAACTATTGATTTTTCCTAGAAATTATCATATAATTTATTTAACGAGTGAGGGATATTTTTTTAGATTTTAGGTTTAAAACCCTATTATCATCTGCTCCAAAAGGTAAAATCGTCGCACCAAGTGATGTTAATGATTAAATCAATCTGAAATATGATTGATTTTTTTGTCGACTAAATTTGCATCCAATTGATGAGAAACTAAACTTTTAAATAATTTAGTAAAACTATCCTTTCCTATATCACTTCATCATTAATTTCTTCAATAAAATTCGCAATCTTTCTTAATTTACGTTCACCAAATAATTCTAATAGTACCTCATGAATTTCTGTATCTCCTAACAATATGTCAGTTGTCCTTTTTCATGAGAATATTTAGTAACCTCTTCTATAGTATGTGAAAAAGGGCCATGTCCAATATCATGTAAAAGCATTGAACAAAGTGCTACATCTATATCATCTTTTTTAAAAAAATATTAAATTCCTTTAAAAGCTCCTTTAATCTCTCTATAAATAATGACATAACATAAAACGCTCCAACAGAGTGACTCATCTATCATTATCAGCTAATTTTTCAAATTCTAATTTTGAATAGCCATTTTGAGTAATATCAGAAAGTCTAATCATCTCCTCTGTTAATACTATTTTAGAAAAAGTATATAAAACCTTAATTTCGTCATATATTGGATCATTTACAGTTAGTGATTTATCCTCATTTATTTTATATACAAATGCCATTTATATAACCTTCCTAAATTCATTATATATTAAAAAAATCAAATTAATTCTCTTCTAGAGTCCTTTCTTATAAATGGTTCTCTCACATGTTCTTCACATATATATTTATAGAGTAATGGCTTTCTATATGAATCCCCTAAAGTCTCACGATTTCTATATTCTCTAATAAGCTTCATATCAAATTCAATTACTTTAATATTTTCATTATTATCCATTACTAAAAGTTCACTATCAACTTCATTTTTAGAAATATCTCTTACAATCGGACTAAATGCTGAACTTTTTCCTCCTAGATTCGCATAATTTACTGTTACAATACCAACCATATTTTCATATGCTCTTACTTTTAACTGTTCTAATCTTATTTTACTCATATAGCAGGCATTAGGAACAATAATTATTTCAGCACCTTTTAACATTAAAATTCTAGCACTTTCTGGAAAATCTCTATCAAAACATATCATTGCCCCTATATTTAATTTTCCCCTTTTATAGTCTAATATATTAGTAAAAAAATCAGTTCCTGGTTTAATATATTTCTCAACTTTAAAATCTACTGTATGTACTTTAGAATATTTTAAAACTATATTACCAAATCTATCATATATAATAACTGAATTTTTTGGCAAGTCATCTGTTTTTTCTAAATATGTTATAGCAATCGCCATATCTAACTCTTTAGCAAGCCTCTTATATTTTAGAAGATAAATATCATTATCATCTATTGCTTTATATTTCCATTTTTTTATTTTATCATCTAACATATAGTTATTATTTTTTATGCTATCTTCATCATAGGGCATTTCATATCCAATGCTCCACATTTCGGGAAAAACAGCAATGTCTGCTCCCAGTTCTTTAGCTCTTCTACAAGCTTCTTCCCCTTTATTAAGTGACTTATTAATATCATTAATTGAATTAAGTTGCAATAATGCAACTCTAAATTTATTTTCCATATTCCTCTCCCTACACTAACTACCTATCTTAAATAATTAAAATCTTTATTCATTATTATAATTCCATATTACCAAATGACCTTTCAAAACATTCATAAAATAATCGGTAAAATAATAATTTTATAGTACCTTTATATACTGCTTTTAGACCTACTAAATAGTTGGTTTTTCATTTATTTATAAATATTTAACGCAAATTAAGTACACACACACATTCAACGTGATAAGTTCTTGGAAACATATTAAATAGTTTTATACTTTTAAAATCATATGCTAAAGCTAGCTCTTCTACATCTCTTGCAAAAGTTACAGCATCACATGATATATAAATAATATTTTTAAACTTTTCTTTTAATAAAATACTTTTAGTCTTTTTATCAAGTCCACTTCTTGGAGGATCAACTATTATTGTATCAAATTCATTATTAAACTTTTCAATTACATCTTCTACTTTACTATTTATAAACTCTATATTTTTAACATTATTAATATTTTTATTTTCTAAAGCATCCACAATTGCCTCTCTAACAACTTCAACACCTACCACTTTACTAACTAAATCACTAATTGCAATACCTATCGTACCAACTCCACAATATAGATCAAGCACTTTTTTTGAAGAAAGTGAAGAAATAATATCTCTCATATAACTATAAAGCTTTTCTACAATCTCATCATTAACTTGAAAAAAAGAACTTTTTCTAATACTAAACTTTTTATCCAATATATAACTAGTAATATAATCTCTAGTTACTATCTCATCATTTATAATTAAACTATCACAAATATCCATAAAAGGTCTTTTATTGCCAACAATTCCTTTTATATGAAGCATAATCTCACCACTTTTATTACCACGTCTCATCATTATTTTTGATATTCCAATCTCCTTTTTCACAAGATGTTTAAGTAGTTCTAATCGTTCATTCATTTCATCATTAATTAAATAACATTTATCTATTTCTACTAAATTATTAGAACTTTCTTCTAAAAGACCAAATATACCATTTTCTACTGTTAAAGTTATTTTATTTCTATAATTATAATCTCTACCACTTACAATTTCCAAACTATCTATTTCTATTTTAGCAAACTTACTAAGCATACTTTTAACCTTTTCGATTTTAAATTCATTTTCTTTTATAAAAGACATATGCTCTAAATTACAGCCACCACACTTTAAATAATATGGACAAATAGGCTTTACTCTATCACTACTCTCATTAAATATCCTTAAAGCATTAGCATAATTATATTTCTTTTTTGCATCTAAAATTTTATACTCAACAACTTCATCCTCTAAACTATTAGGAATAAAAGTTATTTTATCATTAACAAAACAAATTCCCCGCCCAAAATTATCAAGTTTTTTAATACGTACATTCATACTACCACCAAACTTATTATACATAAATTTTCTATTTTTGGAAATACTTATAATTGGAGGATTAACTATGAATATTGGTGAGTTAAAAAAAGAAATTGGTCATAGTAAAGACTACATATATAGAGAACTAACAATTGATAAGAGACGCATTATCATTTTATTCAACGAAGTATTAACCTCATCAGTCGATTGTAATGAATTCATATTAGAGAGAATAACAACCCTAAAAAGAAAAGATTTTAATAATCTATTAAATATTTTACCTGATTGTAATATTATAGAGATAAAAAAAGAAGAAATTTTCACATATGTAAATAATGGTTTTTTTGTAATAATTAGTAAAAATATATATGCAATTGAAATGAAAGCAGCCCTTGATAGAGGTATTGCAACAACTGAAAATGAGCTAAGTGTAAAGGGATCAAAAGATGCCTTTTCAGAAAATTTTAATACCAATCTTGGACTTATTAGAAGACGTATAAAAACAACAAACTTGCAATGTATGAGTTTAAATATTGGTAGAACAACAGATACTAAAATTGGTATCTTATATATAAAAGGAATAGTTGATGATACTCTTATCGAACAAATTAAACTTAAACTCTCAACAATAGATATAGATGGTATTCTAGACTCCACCTATTTAAAAGAAAATCTTGAATCTAAAAACTCCAGTTTCTTTCCAACAATTATGTCAACAGAACGACCTGATAAAGCTTGTATGGCTCTTCTTGAAGGAAAAGCTGCCATCATTGTAGATATGAGTCCTTACGTTTTAATTATGCCTAATTTTTTTATTGACTTTTTCCATACAGTTGATGATTACTATCAAAAACCAATTAACATTACTTTCATTAGAATTATTAGATTAATTGCTTTTATTACAGCAATTTTTATACCAGCACTATATATAATGGTAACAACTCACAACCACGATCTCATAAGTTTAGATGTTCTTCTCTCCTTGAAAGCCCAAAGAGAATCTGTTCCTTTTCCAGCCATTATAGAAGCAATATTTATGATGATAAGTTTTGAAATACTTAGAGAAAGTGATATAAGAATGTCCTCAACTTCAGGTAGTGCTGTATCTATTTTAGGAGGCTTAATTCTAGGAGATGCCGCTGTAAGTGCTGGAATAATTTCTCCTATTATGATAATAGTAGTAGCTATATCAGCAATATCTGGTTTAGTATTTAATTCAATTGAACTTGTAAGTGCCATTAGATGGTGGAGATTTATTATGCTTTTCTTAGCAGGACTTTTAGGTATTTGGGGTATAATAATCGGTACTATAATTTTATTTATCCGCCTAGCAACACTTAAATGTTTTGGAAAACACTATTTAGCACCATTTATTCCATTCATCAAAACAGAATTCAAAGATAATATTATAAAAAGTGAAAATAAAGGCGAAAAATATAGAAATCCATTAATTACAGATAATTTAAAGAGAGGTCATTTTAGATGAAATTAAAAACCATATTACTAATTTTACTAATACTATTTTGCACTGGATGTATAAAATATAGAGAATTAAACAGCTTATCTATTATTAGCAGTATTACTATTTCTAAAAATGATAATAAGTATAATATTACTATGCAAGAAATAATACCAACAAAAAAAGAAGATGGAATCTCATACATATATAAATATAGAGAAAGCAGTAATGAAGACTTAGAAAAAGCTTTTAAAAAAATAACTAACCACTCTCCTAAAACAATTTATCTAAATAAAGTTCAAAATGTAATAGTAACAGAAAATAATAAAGATGAAATTATCAAAGAATTTATAAAGTATTACAAAAATCAAAAAAGTTTTAATAAAAATGCTTCCTTAGTAATTGCTAAAAATGATCTAAAGAAAGTATTAAAAGTAAATAGTAATTATCAATATATTGACAGTATACTAAAAGATAAAAAAATAAAACTTATAGACACAAAAGATAAGAAAAAAATAAAAGTTCCTACTATCAAAATTTCTAACAAGGAACTTATATTTACAAGATATTATAATATAGCTATTTAAATATATGATAATTATTTACAAGTATATCCTAATTTTGTGTAATATTTTTTTATAGAATCATAGTTACTAAACATACTTTTAATTATACCTTCATTTTTATTTTTATTATATGCCTCTTTATTAATAATTATAAACAAATCATTATTTATATATTTCATAGTTGTACCAGGTAAAGCGCAAAAAAAGTCTATTTGATTTTTAGTAGATGAATATCCTTCATTTTTAGAACCATCTCTATTTACAAATTTAACAACTACTTCAGAAACACTATCTTTACTAAAACTAGTTTGATACTCGATATCATATCCATCTTGTGTATTAGCACTACAAACTAATTCATTCTTACTTCCAGTTGCTAATAATTTAAAACTGCCAGTAGTTAAAATAGCATAACATACTCCCACTATAATTAAAATTACAATAACTATTATTATTAATTTATTTATATTATTATTCATCTTATAATGTCTCTATATCATTATTATTTTTTGCATCTTCTTCTATTACTTTTATTGAATCATTAGTAACAGGCTCTATTTTAACCTCATTAACTATAGGTTCATTATTTGTTACTTGCACTGAAGAAACCACTGGCTGATTATTGAAAGATGCTAGATTATTAGGTTCTACCACATTATTATTAACATTAAGATTTGGATTTGGAAAAAAACTTTGTGCAGAAAACATATTACCACTAGCAGGTGGAATATCAAGTAAACTGTTACTTGCATTATTTGGATTATTAACTTCCGTTATATTAACATCTGCTCCTGCATTTATAGGCATAGAACTAGTTGGAACATTTTCAACACTTTTTTCTTCAACATTTTTAGTTGGTTTATTCTTCATCAGTCTAATCGCTTTTACAAACAAAGCAATTAATGAAATAAGTGGTAATAACGGAGCCGCCAATACAATATATACAATAATTGATTGAATATTAGCAGCATCAGCCTGTTTTTTAAATGCAAAAGCAAAACCTACCAATATAGCAAAAAGCGATGCCACCAAAATTATACTCATTAGCAATGTGTATAAATTCATATTATATTTATACTTTGGATCATCATGATCCTTATGAGCTAATGAATATACAAGTAATATAATACCAGAAATTACTAAAAAAATTAAAAATGGTATTCCTAAATACTTTAATATCTGTTTTACATAAGATAAATCATATACAAATCTTACATCCATTTTATTCACCCCAATTTTATTTTATAAAATATATCTTATCATATAAAAATATATTTTTCAATTAAAGAATAATAAAATTTTTCTAATAAAATAAATTATGTAAACTAATCTTCTCAAAAATTATTAGTTTACTATATAAAAAAGTACCTAAATAGTACCTAAAAATAAAAAACGTTGATAAACAACGGTAAAATCATTAATGGTGGAGCATAGCAGGATCGAACTGCTGACCTCCACGGTGCAAACGTGGCGCTCTCCCAGCTGAGCTAATGCCCCATTAATATTAGTTTTCTCAACTAACAAATAAATTATACCATAATAAAAAAAGTAGTGTCAATACTTTGAATTAAACTTTTTCCTTAAAACTTCTCTTTCAGTATAATAATGATTATCTTTTTTTATTATATGAGAACAATCTCTATATAAATTATCAATTGAATCAATTTTTCTTCTTCTTCTAAAATCATAATTATTAAGATATCGTTCTAATAAAAACTTATTATAATAATTATCAATACTTCTCTTCTCAATAGTAACTTTATAAACTAGAAAACAAACCATAAAAATAATATTTAAAGAAATTGAAGTTTTAAAATAATAAAAAAACAAAAGAGTTATAGTTAAATATGAAATAAATATAACACACATAAAACTTTTTCTGAAATTTACTAAGTAGTTAAATAAAATATTTAAAAGTTTACCACCATCTAGCGGATATATTGGTAAAAGATTAAAAATAAGAATTGAATAATTTATTGTATAAATAAGTTCTTTATATATGTAGAAAAAAGGTATATTAATTAATATTAAAAAAGCAATAATTTGAAATACTGGTCCCATCACTAAAACAATAAATTCTTTTATTAAACTAACATTCATTCGAAGATTAAATTTAGATATTCCACCATATGGATAAAAATATATTTTATCAATATCAAATCCAAAATATTTTGCCATAATAAAGTGCCCTATTTCATGAATAGATATTAATATAACAATAATTAAAAACGGCATAAAATATCCGATTAATATCGAAATAAATGCAAAGATAATTGTTAAGGGACTAATATAAACATAATCAAATATATTCTTTATAATTCAAAAACTCCCCATTTTTCTGGAATAACAAATATATCTTATCATCAACACTCTCACCTATTAATGATCCTTTTTCTACATAATCATACATTTTTACATCTTTTATATCAATATTAGAATACCACACATCAACACCATTTATCTGTTCAATAATAAGAGTATTGCCATACCCTTCTTTTTCTCCCATAAATATAACAATACCAGATTCTAAAGCTGGAACTAAATAATTCTGAGACACTTTAAGTTTTACTCCATCTTTATAAATATTTAAATCAGAATAACTTATCTTTTCTGTGAATACTTCTTTAGTTTTTTCCTTTTCTCCTACATATTTTCCAAAATACTTATTATAAAGCTTCTTAGCATCTACAAATTTAAATGTTGGAGTATAAATATTCTTATTGATAAATTCCTTTACTTTTGTATTATTTCTAGAAACAATTAAACCAATTAAGAATACAACTATCGTAAGCATTATCTTATTAATTACAGACATTGTTTTCTTACTCATATTTTTTCTTTTACTATGATTATTACTTTTTCTTGATAAACGATATTCTTCTACACTCATATTCTATCTCCTCAATAAAATATATGAGAATAACAATAGTTTTATGAAAAAAATATTACTTAGATTTTTTTACAGAATCAAAGTAATATTCTTCATCTATCAATTTATAAGTAAATGTGTATCTATTAAGCTTTTTTTTCATAGCAAGCAAATTAGCTTCATCAAAATTAGTAAAATTCTTTTCTAAAATATCAGTACATTTACTCATATCCATATTACAATTTTTATATATTATTTTTTTATTTTTATCAATATACGCTATAACAACATCAATAGTCATATAATCATCCTTCTGCTTAGCATCCACAATTCTTGATAAAATAGACATTCCAGTATTTTCACATCTTATATTTTGAGTTTTCTCATATGTTTTTCTTGCGTTAACATAGTTATAAGTATTACATCCTCCTTGAAAACTAGAGATTCTTTGATAACTACCACTACCAAAAAGTTTTTCATATGACTTTTTAACTCTATCTTCACTAATAGAGCTCTCTCCTGTTCCCATATTCTTAAATGCTATATTATACTTCATTTCTACTGGTACACTTTTAACTGTTACACTTTTCTCACTAAAATATAAATTTTTCCAATTATTATTAGCTGTATTTGGCATAATACTATTATACATAGACATAGTCTTCTCATCTTTTATCAAATCAACACTCGGTATTGTGGAAAGAAGCATATTTCTATACACAACATAACCTATAAAAATAATAATTCCTAATGTAAATATCGTTTTAAATATACTCTTCATAAATTACCTCTCTTTTATCCTTTTTTCTATTTCTTTTGACTTTATTTCTCTTTATCAATATTTTCTATTGCCTCTTTAGTTTTCGCATTTTGTTTGTCATTATATCCCTTGTCATTCTCTTTCATTAAAGACTCCTTCAAAACTTCTTTTCTTGACAAATTTAGCCTTCCTTTTTTGTCATAGCCTAAAGATTTTACAAGTATCTCATCGCCTACTTTTACAACATCACTACATTTATCTACTCGCTTTTCAGCCAAATGAGATATATGTACAAGTCCTTCACAACCTGGCCAAATTTCTACAAAACATCCAAATTCTTCTACAGCAACAACTACTCCTCTATATATTTTGCCATCTTCGACTTCTCTTACTACATCTTCGATCATTTTCTTAGTATTCTCAATTATATCCTTATCTGTATGATAAATAATAACTCGACCATCATCTTCCAAATCAACTTTTACTGCATTAATATTATTAACATCATTAACATTAGATGCTTCACAAATAATCTTAGTAATCATATCCCCGCCTTTTCCTATAACATCTTTAATCTTACTTGGATTAATTGTAAATGTAACTGTTTTTGGAGCGTATTTTGATACTTCTTTTCTTGGCTCTTTTATTTCTTTCTCTATAACATCAAGTATTTGAGAACGAGCCTTTTTAGCTTGTTCTAGAGCTTCTCTTAAAATGTTTTCAGTTATTCCTTTTATTTTAATATCCATTTGTAAAGCACAAATACCATCTCTTGTACCAGCAACTTTAAAATCCATATCACCAAGATGATCTTCCATTCCTTGAATATCAGTTAAAATTGTGTAATCTTTTTCATCTGGAGAAGTAATTAACCCCATAGCAATACCAGCAACTGGTGCTTTTATAGGCACTCCTGCAGCCATCAAAGACATACAACCAGCACAAATGCTAGCTTGTGAACTTGAACCATTACTCTCTAAAATTTCTGAAACTACTCTAATAGTATAAGGAAACTCTTCTTCACTTGGAATAATTTCTTTTAAAGCCTTTTCTCCTAAAGCACCATGTCCTATTTCACGTCTACCAGGAGAACCATACCTACCAGTTTCACCTACACAAAACTGAGGAAAATTATAATGTAGCATAAATCTCTTTTGATCCTCTATTTCAAGACCATCCAAAATCTGATGCTCTCCAAGTGCTCCTAAAGTTGTAATAGATAACGCTTGAGTTTCCCCTCTTGTAAATAATGCTGATCCATGAGTTCTAGGAAGAATATCAACGCCAGTAGAAAGAGGACGAATTTCATCCATTCTTCTACCATCAGCACGAATATTTTCACAAACAACTATCTTTCTAAATTCACGATATTCTATATCTGAAAGAACCATTTTAACCTTAGTAAGTAACATATCAAGCTCTTCATCAACAAGATCACTATTTTTTTCCCTATAAATTTCTATTATCTCATCTTTGATAGAATCTACCATTTCATGCATTGCAAGTTTTTCTTTTATTCTTAAAGCTTCATTAAATCTATTAGAAACTAAAGCATCAATTTCACTTCTAAGTTTTTCTTCAATTTCAATACGTTCATATTCCATCTTAGAAACACCAATCTCTTTTACTATCTCTAAAATAAATTCTATAAGTTCCTTAATTGCATTATGTCCTTTAATTAATCCATTAAGCATAATTTCTTCACTAGCTTCATGTGCACTAGACTCAACCATATTAATTGCATCTATTGTTCCAGCTACTGTTAAATCAATCAATGAATTTTCACTTTCTTCTTGAGTCGGATTTATTATATAATCTCCATCAATATATCCAACCTTAACACCTGCTATTGGACCATTAAAAGGTATTTTACTAATACTAGTTGCAATACTAGAACCTAAAAGTGCTGCAATTTCTGGTGAACAATCTTGATCAACACTTAATACTGTATTAATTATTTGTACTTCGTTTTTAAAGTCCTTTGGAAATAAAGGTCGCATTGGTCTATCTATCATACGAGCTGCAAGAGTCGCATTTTCTGTAGGACGACCTTCCCTTTTTATAAATCCTCCAGGAATTTTCCCAACAGAATATAACTTTTCTTGATAATTAACTGTAAGTGGAAAAAAATCTGATAATAAATTAACATTATCATTTAATACAACAGCTGTTAAAACAACAGTATCTCCGTATCTTATTAAAACACTTGCTGTTGCTTGCTTTGCTAGTTCTCCATTTTCTACAATTATTTTTTTTCCGTAAAACTCTTTTTCAAATATTCTCTTCATATTAACTCCTAAAAATCTTTCATCTTTATTGTATACTATTTTCATAAATTTTTCTATAAAAAAATACTACTTACAAATATTATTCGTAAATAGTAATTTAATTTCAAACTATTTTCTAAGTCCTAATTTCTGAATTAACTCGCGATATCTCGTAACATCTTTTCTAGCAAGATACTGTAACATATTACGACGTTGACCAACTTTTTTAAGAAGTCCACGGTTTGAATGATAATCATGTTTATGAACTTTTAAATGTTCAGTTAAATCATTAATTTCTTTTGTCAAAATAGCTATTTGTACTTCACATGAACCTGTATCTTTTTCATCTCTTCTGTATTCTTCGATAATACTAGCTTTTTCTTCTTTAGTTAATGCCATATAAATACACATCCTTTCTTAATATTAGCCAAAACTTGGTACTAGGTCGGAAACTCCTACTACTAAGAATTGGTAGCAACTATAATATACTAGAAAAACAAACTTTTTTCAAGTAATAATTATATATTTAATATAAAGTAATTTTCTTATCTTTTATAATTATACCTTTTTTCATCACACACCCTAATATAAGGATCAACTTTTAAGTACTTAATTTGTGCAATATCAATACATTCATCTTGAAATATTAAGAACATCTCAACCATACCTTGAGAATATTTAAGTTTATTACTACTATAACTATCTTTTAATAAAACATCTGAAAGAGTTGGTATTTTTACAAATAATTTATTCATACTAAATTCCTTTTTATATAAATGAGAATGTCCAAATAAATTAACTTCATTTTTAGAAATATTTCTCACGTTATGATATTTATAATTACTTTCAGATGAAGCAGGATGATACATTCCAATACTACTATTACCAACATTTATTGTTGCAGATTCTATTCCAACAGGAATTAAATCTATCCTATTTCCATATAAAAGTTCTATTAAATTAAAGCCCTTAGAAGTTGGATAAATATCATGATTTCCTAGCACGATAAAATTTAATATATCTTTATCATACGGATAATTATTTAATAAATATTTAAACTGATCATACACACTTTTATTTTTAGATAAACCAAACGAAATACTACCAGATTCTATCATATCACCTAAATTCAAAATTATATTGATATTATTATCTTTAGCATATTGGTATGCTTTATCTAACAAATCTACTCTATCATGAAGTGATCCAAAATGAAGATCTGATATAACAAGCATTTTCAATCTTTTTATATCACCACACATTAAACTTATTTCGTTTAACATATTAGCTGAGTTTCCTTTATTTAAAGTAAGTTTAATATTTCCATCAATATAATATTTTTTCATAATACTAATACCATTATTTCTCAAATTATTTAAAATAATAACTAATTGCTTATTATCAATGTTGAGAATCTTTTTTATCTCACTAACAGTTTTACCATCTAAAACGAATTCAAATACTTTCTCTTCTATTTCACTCATATAATCCTCCTAACAAAAATTTTTATAACATTTTAACATACCATTATCATTGGCTTCATAAATAGAAATAACTTTATTATCATATTTAAAAATAACTTTATTTTCTATATTATAAACATTATTTACCATAGTCCCATTTTTTACTTTTTTTAAAGTTTCTGTATCTATTTCTACTATATCATAAGGCAACACTTCATCAATATTAATAATATTATATTTATTATCTTCTATTTCTTCTAGTGTATAACATTTATCTAATGTAAACGATGCCTCTCTAATTCTTACTAAATCTTGCATTGTAAAAAACTTTCCCATACTTTCTCCAATATCGTTAATTAAACTTCTAATATATGTTCCTTTACTAACTAAACATTTAAATGAAAAAGTATCAGCTGTTCTATCAAGTAATTCTATTTTTCTAATAGTAACTTCTTTTTTTGGTAAACATACTTTCTCCTTATCTCTTGCATATTCATATAGCTTTCTACCATTAACTTTGACAGCAGAATAGATTGGAACTGTTTGCAAATATGTTTTCTCAAAACTACTCAATACACTTTCTATTCCATCTATATTAAAATCTTCATTTTTATTAAGTACTTTCCCAGTAACATCTAATGTATCAGTTTTCAATCCAATTTTTACTGTTGCAATATATTCTTTATCGCCATTTACTATATCCTTCCCTATTTTAGTAGCATTATTAATTAATACAATTAACACTCCACTAGCCAAAGGATCAAGTGTTCCTGTGTGTCCCACCTTTTTAGTATCAAATTTTCTAGCAATAAAATTATCAACATCTCTTGATGTCATACCACTAGGTTTATTTACAAGTAACACCCCATTAATATTATATTTATTATGATATTCCTCTAGAGCTAAATTCTCATCATAAATAATTCCAGCTGTCCTTTTTCCAACATATCTAATATGCCAAGGTTCATATAAATACCCTGTAATTTTTTCTTTTTCTTTAGGATATCTTAATATAAATCCGAAATCTTTCAATGAAGAATGTATATGAGCAAATACATTTTCATAATTAAGTAACTCTTCATTTGAATCTATAAATCTATCATCTATTTTTAATACTATATCAACACATAAGCCTGTTTGATGTTCAGAATACCCACCACATGATACATAACTATTCGCATACTCCTCCCCATATAAATTTTTCATTTCATTAAAAAGCCTATCTTGTTCCTCTACACTTCTATAACTACTATCTATAAATATATCTATACCAATACTTGCAAGATACTCTTTTAATCTTTTATACATAAAATACGTTTTCTTCTCAATAAGTATATTATTACCAAGATAATTTTCAGCTGTCACATATTTTATATTATTAATGATACTTTTATTTATTGCATTATCTTTATTTATAAGTAATTTATAATCCATTGGTCCACCTGCTTTAACATATTATACAATAAAATGAAAAAATAATAAATAAAAAAAGCCATAATTAGCTTTCAAATTGTGAATTATACAAATCAGCATAAAATCCCTTTTTCTTAATAAGTTCATCATGACTTCCTTGTTCAATAATATTACCATCTTTCATAACCAATATTATATCAGCATTTTTAATAGTTGAAAGACGATGAGCTATTATAAATGAAGTTCTACCTTCCATTAATTTATCCATAGCCTTTTGAACAAGCTCCTCAGTTCTTGTATCAACATTACTTGTCGCTTCATCAAGTATTAAGAATGGAGCATCCTCTATCATTCCTCTTGCTATCGTTAAAAGTTGTCTTTGACCAGCTGAAACTGAATCATTATCAGATACTTTTGAATCATATCCATTAGGCAATGTTCTAATAAAGTGATCTAATCCTACAGTCTTGCATACTTCTTCTACTCTTTTATCACTTACATTTTTTCTATTATAAATAATATTTTCTTTTATTGTACCATCAAATAACCAAGTATCTTGAAGTACCATAGTAAATAATGAATGAATATTCTCTCTAGTTAAATTCTTAGTTGAAACTCCATCTATTTTAATATCTCCATCTGTTATTTCATAAAATTTCATTAGAAGATTAACCATTGTTGTCTTTCCAGCACCTGTAGGTCCAACTATAGCTATCTTCTCTCCCTCTTTTGCCTTAGCACTAAAATTTTTAATTGTTGGCTTATCATTTCCAGCATATTGAAAAACAACATTATTAAATTCAATATTTCCTTTTACTTTTTCTTTAGAAAGATATTTTTTACTTACTTCTTTTTCCATTTCCTCTTCATCTAAAAATTCAAATACCCTTTCACTTGCTGCTGCTGTAGATTGAAGATTAGTAAAAGCTTGAGCAATTTGTGCAAGTGGTGAAGTAAATAGTCTTACATAAGTTATAAATGCTACTATCACACCAAAACTTATCTTATTATTCATTGTTAGTAATGCACCAACGATACATACAGCTAAATATCCAAAATTACCAATAAAGTTCATCATAGGCATCATAAGTCCTGATAAAAACTGGCTCTTACGATTAGCATCATACATTTTTTTATTTAATTCATCAAATTTAGCATTACTAAGTTCTTTACCATTATATGCTTTAACAACATTAAGTCCAGAATATATTTCTTCAATATGACCATTTAAAGCACCTAACTCTTCTTGTTTAGCGGTAAAATATTTTTGACTCTTACCTAAAACTATAAACATAAAAACAAACCCAAATAAACTTGAAAGTATCGCAGTGATAGCCATTATCCAATTTGTTATAAACATCATTACAATTGTTCCGACAAAAAGGGTCGTAGCACTTACTAATGTTGCTAAAGATTGATTCATAGTTTGAGCTATTGTATCAACATCATTAGTAACTCTTGATAGAATATCTCCTGTTGAGTTATTATCAAAATATTTTAATGGTAATTTATTTATCTTTTTAGAAATACTTCCTCTTAATCTTCTTGCAAAGTTATTAGATACTGTAGTCATAGAAATTGATTCAATATAATTAAAAATTGCACTTATTAAATGTAGAGTAACTAATAATATAGTTATACTCTTTATTTTATCAATATTCATAAATGGTTCAATAACTTTTTGAATACTTTTAGGCATTTCATCTATTTTTTTATACAATTCTTCTACTGAAGTATCCTTATCTAAATCTTTAATATTAGTTATAAATGTAACTTGCTCTTCAGCAGTTATTTTAACATTATCAATTTCTAAATCATTTAAAAGACTCTTCATAATACTATTAGGTATTTTCATATTTTCTTTATTACCATCTGACATTTGTTTTACAAATTGAATTTTATCAGATGAAGAAATTTGGACACCATTATATGTTGACTCTTTAAAAAGCAAATTTAAAATTGACTCTGGAATTTCTCCGATATTAGATATTACATCAACCTCTTTATTTTCTGAAGAAGACATTTTTTCTAGAAAACTTTGAAACATTTGTTTATCTTCTTTTGAAATATTACTATCTAACATAATACTCTGAATACTATCAGAAGACATATCAATACTTAATATTTCAGGAATAGCTTTCTTAATATTTTCTTCATTTAAAGATTCTGTTACTTTATTAGTTAACTTTTTTAAATTATCTTGTTTAATAACTAACCCCTTTGATATTTCATCAGTTAAATCAGATAAAATATTAGGTGTAAATATCGATAAGACAGAACCTGCAGCCGCTAGAAATAAGGCTACAATAATCAAAGTTTTAAAGCCATTTAGTTCACTAATTAAACGTTTAACAGCTGATTTAAAATCTTTTGCTTTTTCTCCTACTACTCCTGGACCACCTAGTCCTCTTCTTGGAGTATTACCTCTTCTATTCACTTTCTAATTCCTCCTTTGATAACTGTGATAAAGCAATTTGTTTATAAACTTCACAATTCTTTAACAATTCCTTATGAGTACCCATTCCTACACATTCACCATTATCAAGTACTAATATCTTATCAGCATTCATAATTGTTCCAATTCTTTGAGCAACAATTAAACTTGTACTATCTTTAGTATACTTTTTTAATTCAGCTCTAAGTACAGCATCAGTCTTATAATCTAGTGCTGAAAAGCTATCATCAAAAATATAAATTTCTGGTTCTCTTGCTATTGCACGAGCTATTGCAAGTCGCTGTTTCTGACCACCAGATATATTAGTACCACCTTGAGCAATATGAGTATCATATTTATCATCTGTCTTCAAAACAAATTCTTGAGCTTGAGCAACACGAATAGCATCTTTTATGATATCCATAGTCTTTTCGTTTTTTGACTTTCCATAACTAACATTTGATTTTATAGTTCCATTAAACATAACAGCTTTTTGTGGAACATAACCTAGTTTATTATATAAAAATTCTTGCTTGTATTCGCGAACATTAACACCATCAACTAATACTTCCCCCTCTGTTGCATCATAAAACCTAGGTACTAAATTAATTAAAGTAGATTTTCCACTTCCAGTAGAACCTATAAAAGCAACTGTATCACCCCTACTAGCCTTGAAAGAAATATCTTTTAATAAATACTCTTCAGCATCTGGATACTTAAAAGAAACATTTCTAAATTCTACAGTTCCGATTTCATCTGTTACATCTTCTGTAATTTTTCCATCTTCTACAGATATATCAGTTTCTAATACTTCGTTAATACGTGTCGCTGAAACAGAAGCACGTGGAACCATCATAAATATCATAGCAAGCATTAAAAATGACATAATAACTTGCATTGCATAACTAGAAAATACTACCATATCACCAAATAAAGCTATCTTATCAGAAACCATTGCATCTCTTATTAAATAACTACCTACAAAATAAATACAAAGAGTTAAACAATTCATTACTAAATACATAATAGGAGACATAACAGCAAAAGCCTTTTGATTAAATAATTGTTGATTTGTTAAAGAATCATTTACTTCCTTAAACTTTTCTTCTTGATACTTTTCAGCATTAAAAGCTCTTACCACCCTTATTCCAGTTAAATTTTCTCTTGTTACCCCATTTATTTTATCAGTTAATTTCTGTACTATTTTAAACTTAGGCATTACTATTATCATTAAAAAACCTATTACAAATAAAAGTATTATAACAGCAACAGCAGTAATTATACTCCATTCTATACTCTTATTTAAAATTTTTGTAATTGCCCATATAGCAGTTATAGGAGCTTTTATAAGTAATTGAAGACCCATTCCAATTAACATTTCTACCTGAGTTATATCATTTGTAGTACGAGTAATCAAACTGTCTGGTTTAAACATTTTAATTTCATGAATTGATAAATCTTCTACTTTTGTAAAAAGTTTCTTTCTAACTTTCATAGAAAAAGATGATGAAAGATTTGCAACAAAATAACCTACTATCATTGCTAACATTAAGCTTCCTAAAGCACACAATAACATATAAAAGCCATTTGTTATAATATCAGACATCTTACTGCCTTCCGTTTGCACAAGTTTTGTTATCTCAGACATATAATCTGGCATTTTAAGATCTAACCATACTTGTGAAATAATTAAAATGAAACTAATAAACACTAGTATCCATTCTTTTTTACTAAAATTTTTAATTAACTTAAACATTTAATCATTCCCTTCTTTCAAATTTTTCTTAATCTGTTTGATTACTTTTAAGAAAACTTCTAAATCAGTATCTTTAATATCCTTAGATATAATATTTTCAATTTCTATAAACTTTTCCTGTATCTTTTTATTTTCTTTTTTAGCCTCATTTGTTATAACTATTTCTTTTATTCTAGCATCTTCTTCAGCTGCTAATCTTTTAATTATATTATTTTTTTCCATTGTTTGAAGCACTCCTGATATTGTACTTCTTCTTACCCCAAGTATCTTTTCTAAGTCTCTTTGAAATACTTTTTTATCCTCATTATCTAATAAATACTTTACAATTCTTCCCTGTATAGGAGAAAAGGTTGAATAATTATTATTCTTGGACATATTTAGAACTTTTCTTAAAATAAGCATATCTATTTCTTTTATTTCAAAAAGAATTTCATTATTACACACAACTTACTCTCCTTATATTGTTAGTTGCCTAACGAAGTTGATTATATAATAAAAATGGTTAGTAGTCAACCATTTATATTATATTATTATCCATTAAAATGAACACAATTATTTCTTATAATATATCATTTTAATAGATAACTTAAGCTTTTAAATTTAGAGTTTTTGAAATAATAAAAGTACGTAAATAAACTACTTATATTTTTTCCTTTTCATATTTAACTAGCTATTTTAAAATAACTAATACGATTATTCATTATGATGTTGAAAACCATACTATATTTACCAAGGCATCACTGTATAAAATTCAAGAAACTATAAGCATCTATTGTAGATAATCTTTTAATAAAATTTATCAAATAGACTTATAATTGTTGAAAAATTAGAAGATAAAAATGAAGATTTTAACTATATTCAAAGTAGTTCTTATTCCAAAGAAAAATAGTTTAGATCATTAAAATCTAAACTAGCAAAATTACTTTTTAGTCAAATCATATTTCTGTTCAAATGATTTTATATACCTTTTTCGCATAGCAGGCAAAATATGGGAAGCTGCTTCAATAGAAACATCATTTAATTCCATCCTAGAAGTATCTAATAAAAGAATAGAATCAACACTTTCAGAAAACAATCCTTGTAAAGTACTTAAACAATTATTATACTCCTCAATATTTTCTTGATTTAAAAAATTCCTTTTTTCTAATGCTAAACTAGATATATAATCTCTTTTTAAAGAAATCATAGAATCAGCATATGTAACAAATAGAAAATCAATCAATTCCTTAGAAATTGCCTTATATTTATCTCTAGCAGTAAGATATTGTTCTTCAGGCATATCTCCTCTAGCATACCTTCTATAATTCCAAATTTGTCTATCATTTATTGACCTATCAATCAATATAATATCTTTGTCAGATTCAAGAGATTTTTGTAATTGTTTATATACCTCAGCTATAATAGCAATATTGCTATCGCCTAAATTCATTTGATCAAATTTATTTTTTAAATTTTCTTTATAATATTTCGAAGTTGTAAATTCTTCAATTAATTCAACATCAAAACCACCTTTTTTAAAGAAGTCATATAAATTATTTATTGTAGTGGTCTTTCCAGTTCTAGGTGTACCACTAAATTCAATAACAAAAGGTTTTGATAATGAACATAATGATTTTAATTTTTGAAGTTCAACTTTCATTGCATGTAATTGTTTTAATCTTCTATAATAATCCCTATTATCAACAAAAATAGTATCCCTTAAAAATAAATTCTCCTTTTGATAAAATACTTTATCTAATATATCTTTTAATCTTGAAAAAATAGGTAAATCTTTCTCCTCACCTGATACCAAACTTTCATAAATACCTGTATAGTACCACTTTTGTTGTTCTTCTCCTCTTTTAAATGCAGAAAAATCTCTTTCTCCTTCTTTTTCAAATTTTAAAAATAAATCTTCTAAATTGTTAATCTTATCAGCACAAATCACTAATTTATTTCTAAAAGGTAATTTCTTTGTTTCTTCAATAGTATGTTTTTTTCTTTCCTCCCAAGATAAAGATTTATCTGGTTCAGAAGCCCCTATAACTAAAGAAGCAATATCAGTACCAAACTCATTTTCTATATCTTCTATTGTATATTTTGTATCTTCTACAACATCATGTAAATATCCTGCTGCAACAACATTATCATCATAACCAAAAGTTTCTAAAAGTTCTCCTACACCGATAGGATGCATAATCATAGGTTTATCTGGTTCACTTTTTCTAACTTGTCCCATATGTGCTCTTATAGCAAATAGTTTTGCTTTCTCTTTAATATTTATAATATTATTTACTTCCATATACTTAACTCCAAAAACATACTTATCTTTTAATAATTCTTTAACGTCTTCTTTAAATTTATCAAATTCTTCATCAATACACCACATTTTTGCATATCCACAATCACCAAATTTTTCACTAATATGCTTATATGAACGAGTAATCATTCTAGTTAAATCTAACTCTGGATAATGTTTAATTGTGTAAGCATGTGTTCTTCTTAAAGAAGATATAATATCAACATTTCGATCTGCTGAAGAAATTATTTTCCCATAACTACTTCTAGGTTCATACTCTAAACTTGCTCTATGATCTTCTATTGCTTCTTTTATAATCACTCTTTGTTCATCGTTAAAAAACTCTTTCATTTTATCATTTTCATAAAATAGTTTAGCTGATAGAACTTCATGGTTATCTTTATCAATATGATGAGCTAAATCATGAAAAGATGCAATAGCATAAACCATATTTAAATCTATATTTTCAAAACTCCTAGCAAATTTAAAACTTCTTTTAATTACATATTCTATATGTTCGATGCTATGACCTGAATCGTTTTGATCATATATTGGAAATATATTTTCTTCAACATATTGCTGTAATTCTTTCTTTATTCCTCTCATTATCTAAAACCTCCTGATTTTTTAGTAATATTTTTCAATTATCCATTTAATGTCTTATATTAACTTATTAAATTTATTATATTTCTCCATTATAATCCCACAAACTAAGTTTACCTTTTATAAAAATAGGTTTTATCTTTTCTATATTTTCTAATTTAAATCCATATCCATTCCATTCTGTATGCTTTATTATACTATTATATATCAAAGAATTTTTATCACTTAACATTTTTCTTTGAATATCATCTATTTTTATACAATCAGTTATTGTAGCTTTAGCAATAATACAACCAGCTGGATATTCTAAATTTAAATGTTCAAACTTTTTCATTGCTTTTTTATCTATTCCTTTTCCAGCATGTATTAAAATATCTCCCCTATATTTTGTTCTCCAAGTTCTAAACTCATATTCTTTCAAACCTTCTGCAATTAGTGTTGCAAATGGTTGCTTAATAGTTATTACTTTCATTATACACCACCATATTATCATCACAAATAAGACCTTTTATTTTTAATACAACTATTCCATAGCATCTTCTACACTATTATGTCTAAAAATTAAATTCTCTTCTAAGCTTATATATATTTTAAAATTTCAAAAACATTATCATTATATTTCATTTTATGATTAGCAAAACTATCACCCATATAAATATATTATATAATAAATACCTATTTAATAACAACAACTTATTTAGCACTTATAATTTACATATTAAACTATAATGAAAAATATTTAGCACTAATAATAGACAATTAAATATTTTTATTCTGCCTCTATATTATTTATAATCCCTTTAAAAGTGTTTAAAAACTCTCCTATATGATATCCATCAACAAAACCATGATGTACTGTAATCATAAAATGCAAATAACACTTTTCTTCTCTAAACCTAAACTTATCCCATACTATTTCTGGAACTGTATCTTCTTTATCAAAAGGAATAGTTAAAGAAGTAAAATTAAACCAAGGTTCACAAGAAAATAATATTTTTCCCTTATCATTATAAGGGGTAGTTATTTTATTTTCCAAAAATTTTTGTTCAGTTTTCTTATATTCCTTTATAAAATTTTGATAATCGTTAGACATATTTACCTCAAAAGTGCCAATATTATTTTTATCCTTAGTCATCTGTGTAAATCTAGGATTTAATTTATCATATTTATAAAATTTACCATCTTCATATCTATATTTAAAAGCTTCAGTTTCATTAACAGCTTTTGTAACATAATAACCTATAGTAGCATAATGATTTCTTAATTTTTTACATAAATTATATAAGGGAGTTACCTCAATTTCTGTTGTCACAAAAATAAAAGGATTACTTTTCTCATTAAATTTATAAAATAACTCTTCTCTATCAAAATTTTTTATCTCGCTTCTCATCAAAACCTCCAATCATATTTAAACATACTAGTATAGTATAACAAATAAATTTAGCATTACAAAGAAAAAGATGAAACTCACATTTCATCTAACTTCATATTACTAAGTATTTTATAAGCATTATTATAAGTTAAATCAGTAAATTTACTTTCTCCAACTATTTTAATTATTTTTTTTATTATCTTAGGAAAGTCTTCAAAAAAACTACTTTTAGGACTATGTACATCACTAGCCAAAAGATGTACATATCCTTTTTTTAAAAAAATTTTGATAGCTTTTTTAGCACTTTTACCATATCTACCTGTAATACTTCCATAATTACATTGAAAAATAATTCCCATATCAATATATTCTTTTAATCTATCAGGAGACTTTTGAAAATAATAATATCTTTCAGGATGAGCTATAATAATAATATAACCCTTACTTCTAAGTTTAAAAAGATAATCATCAATTGAAGATATCTCATTTTCAAATGGCAACTCTATTAAAAGATACTTTGTATTATTAAGAGGATAAATTTTATCTTCTCTTATATATTTATCAATATCAGCACATATATATATTTCATTTCCTAAATAAATATTACAATTTATTTTATTATCTCTCAAATTTTCTTGAAGAGAAATTAAGTGTTTTCTTTTTTCTTCATTATCTGCTTCATATGAACTACCTTCTATATAATGAGGTGTTGCAGTAACTCCAACAAAACCTAATCTTTCTAATTTACTAACTATTTCAATACTTTCTTGAGTATCTCTACTACCATCATCTATCCCATCTAATATATGAGAGTGCATATCTATATATTTATTCATAATATTTAGAGTAATAACTATTGCTAGGAACTCTAATTTTATTAACAACTACTCCTGCAATATCTGCTCCTACATTTTCTAAACTTTTCTTTGTATTTATTAATAAATCAGTTGGAGTATAATTAGCAGCCGCTACTATTACAGTTTTATCAGCAATTTTAGAAAGTATTAAAGCATCACTAAGTCCTATAACAGGAACCCCATCTAAAATTATATAATCAAATCTATCTTTTAAATCTTTAATTAAGTTTTTCATTTTATTAGAATTCAAAAGTTCTGATGGATTAGGTGCAATAGTCCCTCTAGTTATCAAATATAAATTATTTACAGATGTCTTCATAATATAATCATTTACATCTGAATTTGATATTAATAAGTCACTTAACCCTTTTTCATCTTTTGTATTAAGTATTTTATGAAGTTTTCCACGTCTTATATCGCAATCAATTATTAAAATTCTTTTTTTAGTTTGAGCAAAAGCTACAGCAAGATTTGAAGAAATAAAACTCTTTCCCTCTCCTGATATAGAACTAGTAATCAAAATTACTTTCATATTTTCCTTTATATTAGAAAATTCTAAATTAGTTCTAATTGTCCTTATATTCTCACTAATACTTGACTTTGGCTTTATATGGGCTACTAATTCATCTTTCATACTATTTGCCCCCTTTTTTCTTTTTATTACTATATAGAGGTATTCTACCTAATATTGGTAAACCTAGTTTAGCTTCTACTTGTTCAACTGTTTTTATAGTATTATCAAAATAAAATATCAGAAATAAAATTGAAATACCAACAACTGTTCCACCTAAAATATAAATTATTAATTCCTTAATATAATTAACATTACTAGGACTATTCGAATAATTGGCATAATCCAATATCTTTACATTTTTTACATTATAAATATCTGTTATTTCTTTAGCAAACTCAGCTGATATATTATTAGTAATTTGTTGAGCCTTAAGAGCATTTTCATCAGTTACAGATACTTTAATAATTTCTGTATTAGTAACAGCTTCTACGCTTACCATTTTATGTAACTGTTCATATGTATAATCTAAATTCATACTAGCAATCACTGATGATAATACCTTTCTACTCTTTACTATTTCACTATATGTACTTACTAATTTTTGATTTAATGATACATCATTTTGTGTTATTTCCGTCCCATCTTTATTATCACTTGTTGCAAGAACAATAGTAGCACTAGATTTATAGACAGGTGTTTTTATGTTAAATGAATAAATACATCCTAATGTTACAATAGTTAATATGATTAACATTAAAATATATAATTTACTTTTAAGAAAGTCAAATAATTCTTTTAAATCTATCTCTTCCATACTCTCTCCTACCTATCACACTAAATAAAAAATTATATAGCCTCTTATTCTAAACTGATATAAGTATACTATATAATCATTTTTTTTTAAAGTGTTTTAGTAACATTTCATAAATAGAATTTCATAATAAAAATTTTATTAATAACTTTTTCTATTATTTTATAACAATAATTAAATTATGCAAAAATAAAAATATAATAAGATTCTATTACATTTTAATCTTATAATCTTTTGTTTTCTTCTCTATAAGCCTTGCATAATTCTTAGGAGATATAAGAATATTTTGATAAGTAGATATTTTTCTTATTTCTTCTAAAAATTCAATTTCTTTATCTGAAACATATAATATTCTTTTATCTGATTTTATTATACTATCAGTACCTAAAATATAATTAATATCAACTTCAAAATAATTAGCTATTTTTATAACTACTTCTAATGGTATTGTTCTCTCTTCCTTTTCATAATGAGAAAGAGAAGTTTTACCTACATTTAGCACTTTAGCTAACTCTCTTTGAGTTAAACCATTATTTTTCCTTAATTCTCTTATTCTTTGTCCTATTACTGCCATAAAAATCTAACACCTTTCAATGGCATTATAATAGATGACGATATTCATAATATAAAATTTACAAATTGGAGAATATTATAACTATTTTAATGTATTAATATTCATTTTTTATTACTTTTTCGAAAGAGCATAAATAAGTCTTTTATTAAGTTTATTTCTATTATAAACATAACTTTTATTAGAATTATATAGATTTTTAAATTCTTTATCGCGATTTATTCTATTAGGATCATATCTATCAACAAAATCTACGCCTATTAAAGAATATTGAATCATTACATTCAACAATCCTGAAAAGGAATATCCACTATGCCCTTGCTCATCCACTACTTTATCAACTTCTTCCCAAGATTTTGTATCATTATAAGTTTGCATTATTTTACCTGCATCCATAAAATTATACAAATTATCAATAATAACATAATTATTATTTTCAATCAAATATTTTGCAATAGGATTATTTTGATGTTCTGGTTTAGGAACTAAAGGACTGTATATAATCTTTCTAACAGTTTCTTCCCAGTTTTCTGTCATTTCTGGTATGCAATACTTTGAATATTGATTTATCCATATTAAATATTCCTCTGCACTATGACAATTAATTTTTCCATTTTTAGTAACAAAGAATAGAGTACAACTCTTACTTCATCTAGTATTTCTTCTAATTGCTTTGAATTGTATTTATTTTGCTTCATATTTAACCTCTTCTCACTAATTAGAAATTAATAATATTAAAGTACCAATCTCTAATAAAATTTTAACAAATTATAAAAAAAGTAACAATACAATTTAAAATGTAACCAATGTCAAGGACTAAATAAAAAAGAGAGACTAGGCAATGGATT
>CAJTKB010000003.1:0-12963 GCA_910576925.1 uncultured Bacilli bacterium
GAGAAATTATTTAAAAACTTCCATATTTTTATCTTGACATATTACCAGATGTCTTTTTTATTTAGATGTATGTCTTTTAACTGTAATATTTTGTAATATTGTACAAAGGTTACTTATAAACCAGTATATACATAGTGCAGATGGCATAAATAATGCTGTAACTATTATCATTATACTCATATATATTGGCATATTTTTCATTGCAGGATCTAGTGTTTGACCAGACATATTCATCTTAAATGAGAAGAATGTTGTTAATGCTATTAAAATCATTAATATTATATATATATAGAAAGTTGAAGTTCCGATTCCAACAGTTGGAGTTGTGCCTAGTTGAAGTCCTAAAAAGGTTCCTTCAAAGATGGCTGGTACTCGTTGAATGGATTCATAAAATGCTAGTAAAAGAGGTAATTGAATAAATGAGAAGAGACAACCTGATATTGGAGATATATTATATTTTTTGTATATTGCCATCATTTCTTGTGATTGCATCATCATAGCTTTCTCATCTTGTCTACCTTCATATTTTTTCTGTATTCTTTGCATTTCTGGTTGGGCTTTTTTCATAAGTTCAGATTGCATTGCTGTTTTTCTTGTAAATGGATAGCATATTAGTCTTATTAATATAGTTATTATTATAACGGCTAAGGCATAGTTTTTAGTGATATTTCCTACTTGTAGAATAAAGAAAGCTAATGGTTTTACTAAAAATGTTGTCCATAACCCTTCATATTTACCATCATTTATTTTGAATTTTTGACAATCTGGTAATTTTTTTATGTCAACTTTATTTTTTTCATATTGTTTGATTGTTTCTTTATCTGTTGGTTTACATAAAATATTTTCTACTAAATTTTGTTGAGTTACAGTATTTTTTACTTGCTTATTATTTTTATCTGTTAAAGTTTTAGTACAACCTGTAGTTAATGTTAAAAATAATAGTATCAATATAATTAATTTTATTTTATTTTTTTTCATTTAAATCTCCTTTTGACTTTTTTAGTAGAGAAAGTAATTGTTCTTTTAAGTCTTCATATTTTAGATTTAAAGCTCTACTTCTTAATATTATAATATAATCTTGTCTATTAAGATAGTCTTTTCTATAAATATCTATAATACTTCTTATTTTCCTTTTATATTTATTTCTGATTACAGCTTTTCCTATTTTTTTTCCAACAGATATTCCAAATCTATCATACTCAAAGTTATTTTTTTTTGAATATATTACAAAGTACTTATTTTTAAGGCAATTTCCATTATTTATAAGATGATTAAATTCGGTTTGTTCTTTTACAATATATCTTTTTTTCATATTAGACCTTCTTTTATATTTAAAAAACCACTGTTTTATAAACGGTGGAATTATTTACAAAGACTTTTACGACCCTTACGACGACGACGATTTAATATATTTGTTTTTTTACGTGCAAAAAATCCTAATTTCTTTTTCTTTTTGCGATTATTTGGTTGATAAGTTCTTTTCATAAAATTCCACCTCCAGACATAAATCTCCCTTATTATAATAGAAAAATCTTTGACTTGTCAATTATAAAATCATAATAAATGACTATTTTCTTAAAAAACTGATATTTCTTTAAGTTCTTAAGAATGTACTTTTTTATTATGTTTAGTTCTCATTTGATATTTAATAATAATTTTGTTATAGTATTTAGCAATCTTGGGAGGTAGTTATATGAGTGCAATTTATAATGAACTTGATTATCTTTTTAAGGATGTTAATTCTCCTATTATAAAAAGAATAATTGAAATGCAACTAGATTATGATAGAGAAAGAAATAATAATAAAATTATTTATAATAAGAATATAGAATATTATAATTATTTTGTAGAATTTGTATCTGAATTGATAAAAAATATTGCTATTAAGAATAATTCTATTAGTTATTCTAGACTATTTTCAAGATTACTATATGATGGATATTTATCAGATATGTCTAATTTTATTTCTACTACTCAAGAAAAATACTTTATTGATATTAAAGGTTATTTTGGAATTGATATAGTTAATGGGTTTGGATGTTGTAGACATACTGCTAGTTTTTTTCAAGATGTATTTAAAAATTTAGATATTAATGGAAAAGCATTATGTTGTTTTAGACCTTGTACTACAAAAGATGATTTTCAATATAAGCCATTTACTAGTACAGCAAATCATGTAGTTAATTTATTAGAATATAATGGATTATACTATATCTATGATTCTCTAAATAAGTGTTATTACTATTTTAATGATTTTATTACTATGTATCCTTATATAATAAATGATGATAATTTTTCTTTAAATTCTATTTTATATTATAAGCCATATATGGATATGATTATATTTTCAATTTCATATAAGGAGATTTTAGAAAACATAAATACATTTATAAAGAATTGTAATAATTCATCTTTTTATATAACTTCACAAGAAATAACAGATATATTGTATGAAACGGACAATATATATGAGAAAAGTAATGATATATTAAATTGTTTTAAGGAAGATTCTAAGAAGTATACTAAGCATATTATTCCTGAAAATAGAAAATTTGATTTTTAAGTTAACTGTTTAGAATAACAGTTTTTATTTTGTAAAAACAATTGTTATAACTATAATGTTTTAAAATATCATACTTTTACTTAACTCATTATTAATTTTATTATTACCTTAAATTTTTTCCACATAATTAACAATCTTGTTGATAACTATTTCAACTTTGTTAATAAAAAATTTGTGGAAAAGGTGGAAAAGTAAGTTTTTTCTTTTTATATCAATGATATGAATTGTTAAAAACTTTGTGGATTATTTGTGGATTATTTTTTTTATCATTTTTATGTTTATTTTTTCAACAATTTGATTTATTATAATTGATATAAATTGCTTGGAGGGAGATGATCAAATGAACTATGAGGTCCTTTGGACCAAAGTTTTACAACAAATTAAAGAAGAATTATCATCTCTAGCTTTTGATACTTGGTTTATGGAAACTAAATTATATGAGTTAAAAGATAATAAGGCTATAATAATTGTTCCAATGCATCTTCATAAAACTCATTTAGCTGATAATTATGGAACTCGAATACAGTTAATTTTAAATAATGTTAGTGGGGGAAACTATGATATTGAATATATGCTTGATGAGGAAATTAAAGAATTAGAAAAAGAAAGAGCTCCTTCTTTAGTTGAAAATATTCCTAATAATATAGATAGACCTCAAATAAATAGTAATTTGCAAAGTAAATATTCTTTTGATAACTTTATTGTTGGTGAAAGTAATAAATTTGCTCAAGCAGCAGCACTATCAGTTGCTGAAAATCCAGGAAAACTATATAATCCTTTATTTATATATGGTAATAGTGGGTTAGGTAAAACTCATTTGATGCACGCAATTGGAAATTACATTGTTGAACATTCGAATAAAAAAGTTCTTTATGTTACTAGTGATCAATTTATTCAAGACTTTATTGGTATTAATAGGAAAGACAATACTGGCACCAATTTTAATTGTGTTGATTTTTTTAAGGATAAATATAGAAATATTGATGTTTTGATAATTGATGATATTCAGTTTCTAGGGGGCGCCACACAGACACAACAAGAATTTTTCCATACATTTAATACTTTATATAGTGATTCGAAACATATTATTATTTCATCTGATAGGTCTCCAGATGATTTGAAACTATTGGAAGAGCGGCTTAGAACAAGATTTTGTTGGGGGCTAACAGTAAATATATTTCCACCTGACTTTGATCTTAGGGTGGCCATTATAAAAAGAAAAATTACAGCTGGTGGAAATTTTGAAAAGGATATTCCAGAAGATGTCATTGAGTATATTGCTTCTAATATGGGAAATAATGTTAGACAATTGGAAGGTTGTATTACAAGGCTTATTGCATATTCAGCAATGATGGGAGGTATTCCCATAACCCTTCCTTTAGCACTAGAAGCTCTAAAAGATTTTGTAAGTAAAGGAATAAGTGAAAAAAATGATATTCATCGTATTCAAAAAATTGTTTCTGAATATTTTCAAATAACTGTTGAAGATATCAGAAGCAAGAAAAGGAGTAGTAATATTGCTTTTCCTAGACAGATTGCAATGTACTTATGCCGTCATATAACAAATGAGTCTTTCCCTAAGATTGGAATAGAATTTGGTGGAAAAGATCATTCAACTGTTATGCATTCTATAAAGAAAATAGAAGATGAAATAAAAGTTAATCCAGATTTATCTAATATAATAGAAAAACTTACTAAAGATATAGGGTGATGTGGAAAATAAATAATTATGCACATATTATACACAATACATTTTTTATAGTAATTATTATAAAATAAGATAAAATTTTATTTTTCCACAATTTCCACTACAATAATAATAAAATATTTATAAATAAAAATAATTATAAAAGAAAGAAGGAATTTTAAATGAAATTAAGAATAAAAAAAGAAATATTACAGGATGCAATTAATAAAGTATCTAAAGCAATTTCTACTAAAAATCTAATACCAGTTTTAGCAGGAATAAAATTTGAATTAAAAAAGAGTAAATTAACTTTAACAGCTTCTGATAATGATATAACGATTCAGACCACTGTTGAAGGTTATAAGGAAGAAGATTTTAAAGTTGAAGCAGAAGGTAATATAATTGTTCAAGGTAAATATATGTTAGATATAGTTAGAAAATTACCAGATAAATATATTAATATAGAAGTAGTTGATGATATAAAAATACTTATTTATACAGAAAATAGTGAATTTAATTTAAATGGAATCAATGAAAGTGAATATCCTAATATTAATTTAGAGGAAAGTAAGAAAAAGATTGATATTAATAGTTCTGTATTCAAGGATATTGTTAATCAGACAGCTTTTGCTGCAAGTAATGAAGAAACAAAACCAGTGCTAACAGGTATTAATTTTAATATAGTAGGAAATATTTTAGAGTGTAATTCTACTGATAGTTATAGATTAGCAAGAAAGATTGTTACTTTAAATCAAGAAAGTGAAGAAAGTTATAATATTGTAATTCCTAGTCATAATATTGTTGAGTTTACTAGAATTATGGATGAAGATGAAGATAGTATAGTAGAAGCACATATCTTTAATAATAAAGTATTATTTAAATATAAAAATATATTATTTCAATCAAGACTTATCAATGGAACCTATCCTAATACCGCTAATTTAATGCCCGATGAAGCTAGTGTAATAATAACCGCTAATTTAAATGATTTTTATAGTGTTATAGATAGAGCTAGTATTTTAACAAGTGATAAAGAGAAAAATATAGTAACTTTAGAAACAGAAGGGGATACTTTGATACTTAGATCTTCTTCAATAGAAATAGGTAGAGTTGAGGAAAAAATGAAAGTAACTAAGAATGTTTCTGATGATATAAAAATATCTTTTAGTTCTAGATATATGATGGAAGCTTTAAAAAGTTTTTCCACTGATATTGTGGAAATTCATTATGTGGGTGAAATAAAACCTATAATTTTAAAATCTAGTGAAGAGGAAACATTAACGCAACTAGTTTTACCTATAAGAACTTATTAAAGAGAAAAATTTTAATTAGTTATTTTAAAAATTTGAACAGTTTTTGTGGAAAATTGTTCTTTTTTTGGATATTTTTAATACTTTTTACAAAACTTGATAAAATTAGACAACAGTTTGTAGTATTATTTTAGCTGGAAAACGAATAAATACGTTTTCTATTGGGGGGAAAATAATGAAAAAGGAATATGAAATTAATGAAGGAACACTTGCTATTATATCTTTAGAAGATGGAAAGTCTAAAATATTAGAGGATAATAAGGATTATGTAGTTTCTTGTAAAAGTTATGATATTTTAGATCATAGTTGTAGATATTTTGGTAGTAGTTATCAAGGTAGAAAAGATGGTGCTAAATCAATTATTGGTTCTAGTTATAAAATGCCAATAATAGTTGAAGAGGAAAGAGATATTATATTTTTTCCAACATCTAGTCCAGATGATAAAGAATGCATTTGGTTAGCTGTTAATAAAATAAATAACTTTTCTAAAGGACAATTTAATACTACTAAGATTATATTTGATAATGGTATTGAGTTAATTGTTCCACTTTCTTATAGGTCTTTTGAAAATCAAGTATATAGAGCTTCAAGATTAAGTTATTTATTAAATCTGAGAAAGAGTAATAAATGTTAGTATTTCTATATAATAAATTTCTATTAATATTCTTATATATATTAATAGATTTTTTAATTTTATATATTATTTATTTGATAATTTTATTAAGTATATTTTAATAGCAAAAAATATATTTTTTTGCGCATAAAAGCCTTTTTTATGTTATAATGTATTTGTATGTATAGGAATACTGAACTAGGGGATAGGTGATTAAATGAGGAGTTTTTGTAGGAAATAATGGAAATTACCAAAATTAAGTTAGTTAATTTTAGAAATTATGCAAAATTAGATATATCTCTTAATAAAACTATGAATATTTTTATTGGAAATAATGCTCAAGGTAAAACGAATTTATTAGAGGCTGTTATGATTCTTGGACTTACAAAGACTAATAGGAATACAATAGAATCAAATTTAATAAAATTCGGAAAGAATAGGGCATCCTTAAAATGTAAAGTTAGAGAGGATAAACTATTAAGAGAATTATCCGTTCAGATTGAAGAAGGAAATAAGAAATTGACTGTTAATAGTACATTAATAAAGAAAATTTCTGATTATATTTCTAATTTGAATATTATTTCTTTTATGCCAGATGATTTAGAAATTATAAAATCTTCTCCTAGTATCAGAAGGAATCTTTTAAACATACAGCTAAGTCAATTATCTAAGAAATATTTGAATACTTATAATGAATATAATAAGATTTTAAAGACAAGGAATGAATATTTGAAAATATTATTCACTAATAGTATTGCTGATAAAAAATATTTAGATATCATTACAGATAAGCTTATTGAAAAAGCTGTTATCATTTATACAATGAGAAAAGAATATATTGATTTAATAAATGATAAAATAGATAAAATATATGAGGAAATAACAGGTGAAAAGAAATTGTTTGTTCAATATATGCCTAATATAGAAATAGATAGTTATGATGAAAATACCATTAGAGATAGTTTGAGTAAGAGTTTAAAAAATCATTATAAGAAAGAACTTAATTATGGAGTTACTATGTATGGTCCTCATAGAGATGATTTTACTTTTCTATTAGGAGAAAAAGATTTAAAACAATATGGTTCACAAGGACAACAGAAGCTTTCTATTATATGTTATAAGCTTTCTGAGATTAATATATTTGAGAATATATGTGGAACTAAACCTGTTTTGTTATTTGATGATATTTTTAGTGAACTTGATATTAAAAAGAGAAATAAGTTGTTAAAATATGTAGAATCTGGTATTCAAAGCATAATAACTACAACAGACTTAAAGAATATTCAAAAGAAGTATTTGACTGATGCATATATTTTTGAAGTAGAAAATGGAAATGTTACGAAAAGGTAGGGATTTTATGGATATGGAAGAAAAAGTTGAAACTAAATATGATTCTTCAGCTATTCAGGTTTTAGAAGGATTAGAGGCAGTTAGAAAGCGTCCTGGAATGTATATTGGGTCTACTAGTGTTAGAGGACTTCATCATTTAGTATGGGAAATAGTCGATAATGCAATAGATGAAGCTTTAGCTGGTTTCTGTAAGCATATTGAAGTAACAATTAATAAGGGTAATAGTATTACAGTAAAAGATGATGGTCGTGGTATACCAGTTGATGTTCATCCAAAAACTCATAAAAGTACAGTAGAAACTGTTTATACAGTACTTCATGCTGGTGGAAAATTTGGCGGAGGTGGATATAAGGTATCAGGTGGACTTCATGGAGTTGGTGCGAGTGTTGTTAATGCTTTAAGTGAATGGTTAGAAGTTAGAGTGTACAAAAACAGTAATGTTTATTTTCAAAGATATAGTAATGGTGGACATCCAGAAGAGGAACTTAAAATAATAGATTCTTGTGATGATGATAGAACTGGAACTACTGTAACTTTTAAACCTGATCCAGATATATTTACTGATACTACAGTTTATGATTATGAAATATTAAAAACTAGACTTAGAGAATTAGCATTTTTAAATAGAGGTTTACGTATTACTTTGTATGATTTAAGAGATATTGAAAAGAATGATAGTTTTTATTATGAAGGTGGTATTCGTGAATATGTTGAAATGCTTAATAAAAATAAAAATGCAATACACGATACTATTATTGATGTAATGGGTGAAGATAAGGGAATTTCTTTAGAGGTTGCTCTTCAATATAATGAGACTTACAATTCTTCTATATATTCCTTTGTAAATAATATTACAACCCCTGAAGGTGGTACACATGAAGATGGTGTTAGACGTGCTCTTACTAGAATTTTAAATAAATATGCAACTAGTAATGGGATATTAAAAGAAAAAGATGATGCCTTGACTGGTGATGATGTACGTGAGGGTATTACAATGATCATTTCTATTAAACATCCTAACCCACAATTTGAGGGTCAAACTAAAACTAAACTTGGTAATAGTGAGGTAAGAAGTATTGCTGATAAGATATTTAGTGAAGCATTTGAAAGATTTCTTATGGAAAATCCTGATCAAGCTAAGGTTATTGTGGAAAAAAGTATGACAGCTTCACGTGCAAGGGTTGCTGCTAAACGTGCTCGAGAATTAACTCGTCGTAAGGGAGATTTAGATGTTACTAACTTTTATGGAAAATTATCTGATTGTAAGAGTAAAGATCCTAGTGAAAGTGAAATATTCTTAGTCGAAGGAGATTCAGCTGGTGGTTCTGCTATAAAAGCACGTAATAGTATTACACAGGCTATTTTACCTCTTAGAGGTAAAATATTAAATGTAGAAAAGGCAAGACTTGATAGGGCTTTATCTAATGAGGAAATAAGAACTATTATAACAGCATTTGGAACAGGTATAGGAGAAGAATTTAATTTGGATAAACTTAGATATCATAAGATTATTATAATGACTGATGCTGATGTAGATGGCTCACATATCAGAGTATTATTATTGACTTTATTTTATCGTTTTTTTAGACCTATTGTTGAAGCTGGTCATGTTTATGCAGCTCAGCCCCCTTTATATAGAATTACTCATGGTAAAGTTAGAAAATATGTTTTAGACGATGATGAGAGGGATGAGTATTTAGCTACTTTATCACCTAATACTAAATATGAAATTGCTCGTATGAAAGGTTTAGGTGAGATGGATGCTGATGAGTTATATGAAACTACTATGGATATCAATCAAAGAGTTTTAAAGAAAATAACAGTTGAAGATGTTTTAGCAGCTGATGAAGCTTTTTCAAGACTTATGGGTGAAGAAGTAGCACCAAGACGTGATTTTATTGAAAAGAATGCAACATATGCGAACTTAGATATTTAGGGGAGGTAAAAAATAATGGATAGATTAGAACATAATAATATAGTAAAAGAGATTGAGGATTCGTTTTTAGATTATTCTATGAGTGTTATTACAGCTAGAGCTATTCCTGATTTAAGAGATGGATTAAAACCAGTTCATAGGCGTATTTTATATTCTATGTATGAATCTGGTTATACTCCTGATAAACCGCATAAGAAGAGTGCTAAAACTGTTGGAGAAGTTATGGGTAATTATCATCCACATGGTGATAGTTCTATATATGAAGCAATGGTTCGTATGGCACAAGATTTTTCTTATCGTTATATGCTTATAGATGGTCATGGTAACTTTGGTAATATTGAGGGATATGGTGCTGCAGCAATGCGTTATACAGAATCGCGTCTTTCTAAAATGTCATTGGAATTATTAAGAAATATTAATAAAGATACAGTTAACTTTATGCCTAATTTTGATGAGTCTACAAAAGAACCAGTAGTTTTGCCTTCTAGATTTCCTAATATTCTTGTTAATGGAACAATGGGAATTGCTGTAGGTATGGCTACTAATATTCCACCTCATAATTTAAGTGAAGTAATAGATGGTTGTGTTGCTTATATTGATAATCCTGATATTGATTTAGATGGCTTAATGCAATATATTAAGGGCCCAGATTTTCCAACAGGTGCAACTATTTTAGGTAATAGTGGAATTCGTAAGGCTTATGAGACTGGGCGAGGTTCTATTACTATTAGAAGTAAAGCTAGAATAGAAGAAGAGAATGGAAAACATTATATTATTATTGATGAGGTTCCTTATGGAATTAATACACTTGATTTGAAAAATAAGGTTGCGGAGCTTGTACATAATAAGGTTATTGAGGGAATTAGTGATTATCATACTGATTTAAAGAATGGTATAAAAATTACTATTACTTTAAAGAAAGATGCAAATGCACAAGTGGTTCTTAATAATTTATATAAGCATACATCATTTCAAACTAATTATGGAATTATATTTTTAATGCTTGATCAGGGTGTTCCCAAAACTCTTGGTCTTAAGGATATTATCGTAAAATATGTTGATTATCAAAAGGAAGTTATTATTCGTCGTACTAAATTTGATTTAGATAAGGACGAGAAACGTGCTCATATTTTAGAGGGGTTAAAGATAGCGCTTGATCATATTGATGCAATTATACAGTTAATTAAATCTAGTAAAAGTGATGAAGAGGCAATGAATGGTTTAATTAATACTTATAATTTAAGTGAGGCTCAAGCTCAGGCTATTTTGGAAATGAAGCTTAGAAGACTTACTGGATTAGAACGTGATAAAATTGAGAATGAGTTGAGTGCTTTGCTTGCTGAAATTGAAGAATTAAAAGCAATACTTGCTAGTGATGAGAGGATTTTAAATATTATTAAAGAAGAAATGCTTGAAATAAAGAATAAATATGGTGATGAAAGACGTACAAATATTGATATGACTGCAATAGAATATATAGAGGATGAATCATTAATACCAGTTGAAGATATTATAGTTACTTTAACAAATAATGGGTATATAAAACGTGTAAAAAGTGATGTGTATAAAGCACAAAATCGTGGTGGTGTTGGTATTAAGGGAATGTCTACTAATGAAGAGGATTTTGTAGATAGCTTAGTTAATATGAAAACTCATGATTATATATTATTCTTCTCTAATTATGGTAGAGTATATAGATTAAAAGGATATGAAATACCTGAATTTGCAAGACAGTCTAAGGGAATTCCAATTATAAATTTACTTGCTCTTGATAAAGAAGAAAAAATTACTTCAATTATTAATGTTTCTTCAGAAAATAATGATATTAAGTATTTAGTATTTGTTACAAAGAGTGGTTTGATAAAGAGAACAGCACTTGAAGAATTTGATTCTATTAGAACTGGTGGAAAGATTGCTATTACACTAAAAGAAGATGATCAATTAATAAGTGTTCGGAAAACTTCAGGTGATGATGAAATTATTATTGGTGCTAGTAATGGTCATATGGTTAGATTCAATGAGAATGAAGTTAGATGTATGGGACGTAGTGCTAGTGGTGTTAAAGGAATAGATTTAACAAATAGTTATGTAGTTGGTTCTGAAGTTGTTAAACCTAATCAATATGTCTTAATTGTTACAGAAAAGGGCTATGGTAAGCAAACTTTGATAGATGAGTATAGATTGACTCATAGAGGCAGTAAGGGTGTTAAAGCACTAAATATGACTGATAAAAATGGTGCTATTGTTTCTATAAAAACAATTGATAATATTGAAGATAATGATTTGATGATTATTACAACTAGTGGTGTAATTATTAGATTACCATTACATCAAGTTTCTGTATTAAAAAGAGCAACTCAAGGAGTTAGATTGATTAATTTGAGGGAAGACCAGATTGTATCTACTGTTGCTATAGTTAATAAGGAATTAAGTGATGATGAGGTAACTAATGATACCGAAGTAACTGCTAATAGTGATTTGACTAATAGTAATAATGAAGAGACTATTTAAAGAATAGTCTTTTTTATTTGTAAATAATATCGAACTATTGTTTGTTGTTAATGGGATACGTATTGTATACTATTTCTGTATTTGTAAATGATTACTAATGTTGAATAATTTTTATGATATAAATTTATTATGTTTCACGTGAAACATTGATAATTGAAATCAGGATTTTAATTCTATGAATTGAATTATAGATCTACGTATTTATAATTTGTGAAATTATAATATTGTTTTCTGGGAAATAGGGCACTTTTTTAATATGTTTTAGAAATGATCAATAATATTTAATGTAAAATTTTTTCTTGCTTTAGTATTTAACGTATAAATTGATTGTAGTTTAGTATAATAGATATTAATAGTTTTAAATAGGTAAATTATAATAGTTAATAATAAAATATTTGTTAGTTAGGTTACTATATGATTATTCTAATTATTTATAAATTAATCTTTAGTTATTTAAGTATAATGATATTGGAATATAGTTTATATTGTACTCCAAAAGTGAATTTTAAATATTAAGTAAGTCCAGAATAATAAAAGTAATGTTTCACGTGAAACATTACTTTATATTTATTCTAATAATATTTTTTGCCTTCAATTATTTCCCGGGAAATAATAAAATGAATTTTAATGTAAAATTATACTTTATTTAACATATAAGCTAATTAAATTTTAATATAAAAGGTGCGAATAAATTAATCATTAATGACTAAATAAATATCTATTAAATGCTATTGTTATTCGAATTATTTAAATAAATCTTATACTGTATTCTGAAAAGCAATTATAATTATTAAAGAATATCTTACACTAATAAAGATATTGTTTCACGTGAAACATTACTTTATATTTACTTTAATAACACCTTTTTTACTTCCAATTATTTCCCGGGAAATAATAAAATAAAGTTTAATGTAAAATTATACTTTATTTAACATATAAATTAATTGAAATTTAGTATAAGAGTTGTGGATAAATAGATTGTAAATAATTAAA
>CAJTKB010000003.1:13063-52758 GCA_910576925.1 uncultured Bacilli bacterium
TATTGTTGCTTGAATTATTTAAATAAATCTTATATTGTATTCTAAAAATAATTAGGATTATTAAAGATATCTTAAACTAATAAAAATATTGTTTCACGTGAAACATTGCTTTATTAATTAGTTTAATTTTATATATTAAATTTATGATGCCTATGTTTTTACAAAATTGAGAAAACTATAATATTATTTCTCGGGAAATAATCGAATATATTTTAATGAAAAGTCTTATCCTATGTTAGTATTTAACATATAATTAATTGAAATTTAGTATAAGAGTTGTGGATAAATAGATTGTAAATAATTAAATTTTATTTATTAAGTTGCTATATTGTTGCTTGAATTATTTAAATAAATCTTATATTGTATTCTAAAAATAATTAGAATTATTAAAGATATCTTAAAATAATAAAAATATAGTTTCACGTGAAACATCGTTTTATTAATTAGTTTAATTTTATATATTAAATTTATGATGTCTATGTTTTTATAAAATTGAGAAAACTATAATATTATTTCCCGGGAAATAATCGAATATATTTTTAATGAAAATATGATCTTATTTTAGTATTTAACATATAAATTAATTGGAATTTAGTATAAGAGTTGTGGATAAATAAATTATAAATAATTAGATTTCATTTATTAAATTGCTATATTGTTGTTTAAATAAATCTTTAGCTATTTAAGTATAAATGATATATATAAATATTATATATTGTATTATGAAAGATGATTATTTAATTTTTAGTTTTATGGATTAAACTATATTGATCTGTGTTTTTATAATTGATAAATAAGTAAAATTATTTCCCGGGAAATAATTTTACTTAAAAAATGTATTGTTGGGGTAAATTAATATATTGTTTTACGTGAAGCATTATTTATTTATAAATTATATTCTGTTTGTGATAATTATTTTATTATACTTAAATATAGTGATTATATTAATTGAATTCTATTTAATCTAATTTAATTATATATGTGTAAAAATATTGATTTTTTTATGTATTTAATATAGAATTAAGTTGTGCAATAAGTTGTGTGGAAATAGGTCAGGATCGGAAGATAGCAGCCTTAACATTATTAACTTATGTGCACGCTTTTTTTTGGAGGAAAGTATGCAAGAAAAATATATGCTAATGGCAATCGAGGAAGCTAAAAAAGCTATGATGATGAATGAAGTTCCTGTTGGTGCAGTTTTAGTAAAGGATAATAAAGTTATTGCTAGAGCTTATAATCAAAAGGAATTATATAATAGTGTCACTAAACATGCTGAAATTTTAGTTGTGGAAAAAGCTTCTGTAGAACTTAATAATTGGAGATTAGATGGATGTGATATATATATAACCTTAGAACCTTGTCCTATGTGTGCAAGTGCAATAAAGCAAGCAAGAATATCTAATGTTTATTATGGTTTGAGTAATAAAGATTTAAACAATAGTAATATTATGAAGGCTATATTTGAAAAGGATAGTACTAATCCAAAAGTCAACTATAACTGTGGATATTTTAAAAAAGATATTGCAGAGATGATGAATAATTTTTTTAAGAAACAAAGAAATGATAAAAAATAATATATTATTTGGAGGTATTTTTTGATATAATTTTAATTAGGTTGGTGGTTGTTTATGTATCAAACTTTATATAGAAAATATAGACCTAGAACATTTAATGATGTTGTTGGCCAAGAAGTAATTGTAAAAACATTAATGAATTCTATTAAAAATAATAAAGTTTCACATGCTTATTTATTTTTAGGACCACGTGGTGTTGGAAAAACTTCAATTGCAAAAATTTTTGCTAGGGCAGTTAATTGTATGGATAACAATAATGGTGATATATGTGAAAAATGTTCTATGTGTGAAATTTCTGGTGACAAGGAATGCTTAGATATTATTGAAATAGATGCAGCTTCTAATAATGGTGTAGATGAAATTAGATCATTAAGAGATAAAGTTGCTCTGGTTCCTAATCAATTGAAATATAAGGTATATATAATCGATGAAGTTCATATGCTTACTAATTCTGCTTTTAATGCTCTTTTAAAAACTCTTGAAGAACCCCCTGAACATATTATATTTATATTAGCAACAACAGAAGTACATAAAGTTCCTGAAACGGTTATTTCTAGATGTCAATGTTTCAACTTTTTTAGAATGACTGAAAAAAACATTATTGATAATTTATCAATGGTATGTAGTAATGAAAAGATAGAACTGGAAGATGGAGTATTAGATAGTATAGCTGTACAAGTTGATGGTGGAATGAGAGATGCATTGGGATTATTAGATAAGTTGATTTCTTATTCTGATGGCAAAGTAACTTTAAATGATTTTTTACAGTTGAATGGTTTGGTTTTAAAAGATGATTTGCATAGTTTTTTATCTGATATATTTTCTAATAATATTAAGTCTGTGATTGATACAATTGAAAAATGGAATTATAATGGTAAAAATTTAATACAAATTATGATACAAATTTTAGATTATCTAAAGGATGCATTAATAGAGGAGTATATTAATCCTACTAAATCTATTAATACTAATAATTATCAAAATTTTGCTAATTTAATAAATGATAAATTATTTGATATTAAGAAAAGTTCAAGTCCTAAGGTTTATATAGAAATTATGATTTTAAATTTTATGAATTCTATTGATGAGGACAAAATTATTTCCCGGGAAATAATTGAAAGAAAAGAATGTGCTGTTGAAGATGAATGTAATGTTTCACGTGAAACATCTAAAAGTGTTAATATTAGTAATAAATCAATTAATAAAATTGAAAGTAATAAATGTAATGAGAAAAATATAGAAATAAACGAACAAACGTTTCATAAAAATAATAGTAAAATGGAATTTTTTAAATCAAATATAACTGAAGTTATGAATGTTAGGGTTAATAATGCTTTTGTAGATGCAACAAAGGAAAAACTAAAAAATGTACAGGAATTATTTAAAAAGTTAAATGATTATGTGTTTGATCAAAAAATAGGGTATTTGGTTTGTGCATTATTAGAGGGGAATTTAAGATTGTGTAGTGATAAGTATATTGTTATTAGTTATGAATATGATTCAGTTGTTAGAGATACGCTTAACAATTATTCTAAAATGGAAAATGTCTTAAAAGATTTATTGAATTTAGATATACATATTGTAATCATTTCAGATGCTCAATGGATTAATTATGCTAAAGAATTTGTTGAAAACAAGAAGAATAATATTAAATATGAGCTTTTAAAGGAACCAGAACTTATTTTTGATAAATTAGATGATGATTGTATTGATCATAAATCTAATAATGATAATAGTATTGAGGATATATTTGGTGATATAGTGGAAATAGGTTAGTTTAAATAAATTTAATTTATAAATTAATTAATCTATTATTAGAAATATTTTATGTGACGTAGACTTTATGTTTTTAATTTGTTACAATATGGTTGTATTTAATGAAAGGGTGATTATTATGAATATGCAAGCGATAATGAAACAAGCACAAGCTATGCAAAAAGATATGATGAAAATTAAAGATGAAATAGAAAAAACTGAGTTTGTTGGAGAAAGTTCTTTTGTATCTGTTAAAGTAAATGGCAAAAAGGAAGTATTAGAGATTAATATAAATAATGATGATCTTTCTAAAGATGATATCGAGATATTGCAAGATATGATTGTTGTAGCTATAAATCAGGCAATGAAAAAGGTTGATGATTTAACAGAACAAAAAATGGGAAAATACGGTAATATCCCAGGTTTATTTTAATTAGTTATGTATCCAAATAGTATTAAGGACTTAATAGAATCTTTTAAAACTTTACCTGGTATAGGTCAAAAAACAGCTGAGAGATTAGCTTTTTCTGTTCTTGATTTTGAAGATGAACAAGTTGAATATTTTAAAAAAAGCTTAGATGACGTTAACAAGAAGATACACAAATGTAGGAATTGCAATTGTCTTACTGAAGATGATATTTGTAGTATTTGTATGAATGAAAATCGTTCAAATGGTGTACTTTGTGTGGTTGATGACGTTAAGACTATTTTCACTTTTGAAGGTATGAATGTTTTTCAAGGAAAGTATCATGTGCTAGATGGACTTATCTCTCCGATAGATGGCATAAATCCTGAAGATATAGGATTGCCAAAATTAATAGATAGAATAAAAAAAGAGTGTTTTAATGAAATAATTTTTGCATTTAGACCGAGTATTGAGGGAGAAACAACATCACTTTATATTAAAAGAGTTTTAGGAGATTTATCTATTAAAATAACTAGGCTAGCTAGTGGTATACCAATGGGTGCTGATATGGAATATGTTGACTTATTAACACTTGAAAGGGCATTGTCTGATAGAAAAGAAGTTGAATAATTAAACCTATTTTTCCATATTATTTGATAGGTGATATATATGTGGAAAATAATGGAGTATATTAAAAAAATAGTTTTTAGTGCTTTTCTTTTATATGGTTACAATATTATTGCTAGCAATTTTAATTTGGTAATACCTATTAATGTTATTACCGTTTTACTACTTACTGTATTAGGAGCTCCTGGATTGTTTGCACTTGTGTTGTTTAAGATTACAGTTTTATAGTTTATATGAGTGGAGGTGTGTAATCTATGAAATTTGATATTCAAAATGAATTCTTTCAACTGATTTCTAAAGAAATTAAAAATAATAGAGTTTCACATGCCTATCTTATTGAGACTAATGACTTTTTAGATATAGATAAATTTATTAATATTTTTGCAAAGATGCTTTTGTGTGAAAATAGTAATTATAATAATGATTGTAATAAATGTAATATATGCAACTTAATAGATAATTGTAATTATCCAGATTTAAAAATTATAGAGGCAGATGGAAATTTCATAAAGAAAGAACAACTAATGGAAGTTAGAGAAGATTTTAAAAGTAAATCTGTTTCAGGTGGAAGGCAAGTTTATATAATAAAAGATGCTAGTAAACTTAACTCATCTTCAGGGAATACTATTCTTAAATTTTTAGAAGAACCATCTAATAATATAATTGCTATTTTGCTTACTAAAAGTAGATTTAATGTAATGGAAACGATTTTATCTAGGTGTCAAATATTTTCTTTAGAGAGTAGTACTAATACTTATTTCGATGATAATTTTTATATTTTGCTAGAAACCCTTATTAATAGAAAGGGCTTTTTGGCTTTTGATGAAATTATTTCAATTATTCCTAATAGAGAGGAAGCAAGTAAATATTTAAATTTTATAGAAGATTATTTTTTCTTATATATCAATAATGATGTAGATGTATCCAAAAAATTGGATCTTAGTCATTTTACGTACGATAAGATTTATAAATTAATTTTGGTGATAGAAAAATATTTACAAAGATTACAGGTTAATGTTAATTATAAACTTATGATTGATAATTTGATTATTGAGATAGATGAGGTGGTTCAATGAAAAATGTAAAAGTTGTACTTGATGGTAGTTTAGAAACTGTTATTTGTTCTACTAATAATATAGAACTAGTTAAAGGTGATTCCGTTGTTGTAGAGATTGATAGTGTACTTTATAGTGGACAAGTTCTCTTGAATATTAATGTTGATTTTGTTGGTAAGGTTATTAGAAAATGTAGTAAGAAGGATTTTGCAATTATTAATAACAATAGGGAGGAAGCAATTAAAGCTTTGAGGTATGCAAGAAAAATGCAGGCAAAACTAGATCTTATAATGAATTTTGTTGATTGCTATTATACCTTTGATAGAAAGCAATTATTCTTTATATTTGTGGCAGAGTCTAGGGTTGATTTTAGACAATTAGCTAAGAAGCTTGCAGAAAAATATAGAACTAGAATTGAACTTAGACAGATAGGTATTCGAGATAAAGCTAAAAAGATTGGTGGAATAGGTCCTTGTGGTTTATTTTTATGTTGTAATACTTTTTTGAATGACTTTAATAGCGTTTCGATAAATATGGCAAAAAATCAGTTTTTAGCTTTAAACCCTAATAAAATTAATGGACTTTGTGGTAGACTTTTATGTTGTCTTAACTATGAGGATGAGGTTTATACTGAACTTAAGAAAGATATTTTAAAGATAGGGAATGAGTATGAAACAGAAAAAGGAAAAGGAAAAATAATTGGTGTTGATATATTTAAGAAAATTTTGACAGTCGAGTTGAAGGATAGAAGTATTATAAAAGTGAATTATGGGGATTCTAATGAAAGTTCTAAATGATATATTAGGTTATAATTTAAAAATATATCAGGAGAGTAATTGGTTTTGCTTTTCAATAGATAGTGTTATTTTAGCGAATTTTCCAAGAATAAAAAAAAGAACTAAAAAAATACTTGATTTAGGTTGTGGTAATGGTATTATTCCTTTAATATTATCACGTAGAACTGATTGTTTGATAGAGGGAGTAGAAATACAAAAAGATTTAGCTATTCTTGCAAAAGAGTCTGTTTTAGAAAATGGACTTGATGATCGAATTAGTATATATAATATGGATATGAAGGACTTACTGATGGATTTTTCTAAATATAATACTTATGATATAATTCTTTCTAATCCGCCATACTTTAAAATGGATTCTAATAGAACTATAAATGATGATATTCATAAAGTTATTGCAAGACATGAGCTTATGATTACTTTAGAAGAAATCGTAAAAATTGCATTTCAATTATTAAAAGAAGGTGCATATTTTGCAACAGTAAATCGAGTAGATAGATTTATGGAGATAATAGATATTTTCAAAAAGTATAGGTTTGAAGTTAAATATATTCGTTTTATATATGATAATTTAGAAAGTAGACCAAGTCTGTTTTATATAGAGGCCGTTAAGTGTGGAAAAAGTGGTTGTATTGTTGATAAACCTTTTGTAATGTATGATACTAATCATATGGAGACAGTAGAATATAGCAATTTGATAAAGGAGGTAATGTAATGGTTCAAGAAAGTTATGATGGTAGTGCAACTTTATATTTAATTCCAACTCCTATTGGAAATATGGATGATATAACAAATAGAAGTATTGTCCTACTTAGAAGTGTAGATTTAATATTATGTGAAGACACTAGAACTTCGTTATCGTTACTTAAAAATTTTAATATATCCAAGAAACTTGTTAGTTGTCACGAATTTAATGAGGATAAGATTAAGGAATTTGTAGTGCAAGAACTAAAAAGTGGAAAAAATATTGGTTTAATTACTGATCAGGGTAGTCCTATTATTAGTGATCCTGGCTATATTGTATGTCGCTATGTTATTGAAAACGGTTATAATGTAGTTGGTTTGCCGGGTGCAACTGCCTTTGTTCCAGCATTAATATCTTCTGGTATTAATTCTAATCACTTTTTATATTATGGTTTTTTAAATAGTAAAAGTAGTAAGCAATTACAAGAGTTAGAAATGTTAAAAAATTATCCTTTTACTATTATTTTTTATGAAGCTCCTCATAGAATAGAAATGACTCTTAAAAATATACAAAAGGTGTTTGGTGATAGATATATTTCTATTAGTAGAGAAATATCTAAATTATATGAAGAGATAATTAGAGGGAAAATAAGTGATTGCTTATCTAATATGACTACTATTAAAGGAGAGTATGTTATTGTTGTGGAAGGATGTACTAACTTAAATGATTTCAGTTCATTATCTATTATTTCTCATATAGATATGTATTTAGATGATGGTCTTGGTGAGATGGAGGCAATAAAAAAAGTTGCTCGTGAGAGAAAAGTTGCTAAATCTATTATTTATAAAGAGTACATTAATAGTAAAAAGAGTGGGTGATATAATGAAATTAGTTGTTGGATTAGGTAATCCTGGAAGGGAATATAATAATACTCGTCATAATATTGGCTTTTTTATGGTGGATAAGTATTTAGAGAGTAAAGGATTATTTGATTATAAAATTAAGTTTAATGGTTTATGTATTGATACAGTTATAAATAATGAAAAAGTAATATTTTTGAAACCTCAAAGTTATATTAATTTATCAGGTGAGGTAATAAAAAAATTCATTGATTTTTATAAGATATTAGTAGAAGATGTGCTTATAATCAGTGATGATTTAGATTTAAATGTTGGTTGTTTAAAGTTAAAAAGTAAGGGATCTAGTGGAGGCCATAATGGACTTAAAAATATAGAGCTTCATCTTAAGACACAAGAGTATAAAAGGCTAAAAATAGGTATTGCAAATAATAAAAGTATTGATACTAAGGATTATGTTTTAGCACGTCTTAGTAATGAAGATATTTGTGTTTATAACGATTTAAGTAAAACAGTTAATATGATTTTGGATGATTATTTTTGTGTTAACTTTAGTATATTATGTGGTAAATATAATAAGAAAAATAGGTGATTTTTATGAGGGCTTTAGATATTATTGAAATTAGTGACAAAAAAAACTTGATTGGTTTAACAAATTCGTCTTTTTCATTATATTTAGCAAGTCTTTTGGAAAGAGATAAAAATGATATATTAGTTGTTGTTAACTCACTATATGAGGCTAATCAGATTTATTCTTTAGTTAGTTCTTTTACATCTTGTGTATATTTATTTCCAATGGATGATTTTTTGACAAGTGAAGCACTTGCTGTAAGTCCAGATTTGTTAATTAGCAGAATGGAAACTATTAGAGATATTTCTATTTTAAATAGACCCAATATTGTTATAACTAATTTAATGGGTTATCTTAGGTTTTTGCCTAGCAAGAATAAGTATCTTTCTAGTATTATATCTATTAAATTAGGAGATAATATATCACCACACGAATTGTTTAATAGCCTTAATAAGGCTGGTTATAAGAGAGAAGTTATTGTAACTAATACAGGTGAAGTTGGCTTACGTGGTTTTGTTGTGGATATTTTTCCTATTGGCGAAGATAATCCTGTTAGAGTAGAATTTTTTGGTGATGAAGTAGATTCTATTCGTTTTTTTGATGCAAATACACAACAATCTGTGGAAAAAATAGATAGTATAACAATATATCCTAACTCTGAGTTTTTAATTGACAGAGATTGTCCAGATGAATTTTTATATAAACAAAAATATTTGTCAGATTATAGTGATGATGTTGTTAATATTACTAATTATTTAGATAATAATTATACTATATATAAAGATTTAGAACAATTAAAGCTTAGTTATAGCACTTTGGTTGAAGAGATTTTTGAATATCAAAGTAAAACAGATAGTACCTATAATGGTACTTATATGAATGATTTTAATAAAATTATTGATTATAATGCATTTAATTATTCTTCAGTTGATAATTATAATAAAAATAGCGATTTGTTTGATTATAATGTGCATACTATTGGCAATTTTTATGAAAAGAGTGATTTAATTAATAATTTTATTTTAAAATGTATTAATAATGGTCAAACAGTTGTTATTTGTTTGAAAGACTATCAAATTAAAAATATAGAGAAGAGTATTAATATGAAAACTATAGTTACTAGTCTTGATAAAATACATGATAATTCAGTTAATTTGATAGTTAATGATTTATTTGAAGGTTTTATATATAATAATTATGTGTTTATTACGGGTCGTGAATTATTTTTAAATCACGATGAGAACAAAAAATATAAAACAAAATTTAAATATTCTAGTAAGATTACTGATATAAATAAGTTAGAAATAGGTGACTTTGTAGTTCATAATGTTCATGGAATAGGAGTTTATAATGGAATAAAGAAACTTAGTAATAATTCTATTGATAAGGATTATATAGAGGTTATTTATCAAGGAAAAGATAAATTATATATACCTGTTGAAAAAATAGATTATTTATTTAAGTATTCTGGAAAAGATGGTATGGTTCCTAAAGTTAATAAACTTAATGGTAGTGAATGGCAAAAGACTAAGAGTAGAGTTAGCAAAAAAGTTGCTGATATGGCTGATGAACTTATAAAACTTTATGCTGAGAGAGAAAGTAGAAAGGGTTTTGCTTTTTCTAAAGATAATGATTTACAAATTAGTTTTGAAAAGGCCTTTCCTTACCAATTAACAAATGATCAAAAACATTCTATAAAACAGATTAAAGATGAAATGGAATCTAGTAAGCCTATGGATATGCTTCTTTGTGGTGATGTAGGATTTGGAAAAACAGAGGTTGCTTTTGTTGCTGCTTTTAAGGCTATTTTAGATTCTAAACAGGTTCTTTTATTATGTCCTACAACAATTTTATCTAATCAACATTATAAAAATGCTCTTATAAGATTTAAAGATTTTCCTGTTAATATAGCACTTTTTAATAGATTTACAACTAATAAGGAAGCTAATCAAATTATTGAAGGATTAAAGTCTGGAGTTATAGATATGGTTATAGGTACTCATAGGCTTTTAAATGACAAGATTAAACCACATGATTTGGGTCTTTTGATAATTGATGAAGAGCAGAGATTTGGAGTTAAACATAAGGAGAAAATAAAACAATATAAAAGTAATGTTGATGTATTAACTCTTACAGCAACACCTATTCCTAGAACTCTTCAGATGTCTATGACAGGAATTAGAAGTTTATCTTTAATTGAGACACCACCAGTTAATCGTTATCCAGTTCAGACTTATGTTGTATCTTATAATGAACAGATTATAAAAGATGCTATTTATAAAGAATTATCAAGAGATGGACAAGTATTCTTGTTATATAATAGTGTTGAAGATATAGAAAAGATGGTATATAAAGTAAATAGATTGGTGCCAGAAGCTAGGATAATTTATGCTCATGGTAGAATGAATAAGGAAGAATTAGAAAATAAAATGTTAGATTTTATAAATCACTTATATGATGTACTTATTTGTACTACAATAATAGAGACTGGAATAGACATTCCTAATGTTAATACTTTGATTATTTTAAATGCAGATAGGTTTGGTCTTAGTCAACTTTATCAAATTAGAGGAAGGGTTGGTAGGAGTAATCGTTTTGCTTATGCTTATCTTATGTATGAACCATTTAAGACTTTAACTGAAAATGCTACTAAGAGACTTAATGTAATCAAGGAGTTTACAGAACTTGGAAGTGGTTTTTCTATTGCAACACGAGATTTGTCAATTAGAGGAGCAGGAGATATTTTAGGTAGTGAACAAGCTGGCTTTATTGATAGTGTAGGAATAGATTTATATATGAAAATGTTAAATCAAGAGGTCAGTAGACGTAAAGGCGAAAAAGTAATAGAAGAAGAAGATACTAATTCTAAGCCACTTATTAATGTCGTAACTCATATTAAAGATAGTTATGTTGATTCTGAAGATTTGAAAATAGAAATACATAGAAAAATTAATACTATTGATAGTTTAGATCGTTTTAATGTTGTTAAAGCTGAACTTGAAGATAGATTTGGTTTTATTGATTCTGATATGGAAATATATATGTTGGAAGAGTGGTTTGAACATCTTGCTGAGAGAATCGGATTGAATAATGTTATGGAAACTAAAAACTCTGTTGAACTTATGTTTAAAAAAGAGATGCTTCAGGATATCAAAGTAGAAGATTTATTTACTGAGTCTTTTAAAATAACTAATATGTTTAGATTTCAAAAAAGAGGAAATAATTTAGTTATTATTCTTGATACAATTAAACTAGAGAAACATTTTCTTTATTATTTAATAGAATTATTAGAATTAATTTTAAGTCTAAAGTAAAGATAATATTTGTATTTAACTTAAAAAATTAGAACCTCTTTTATAAGTGATCGATTAGTTAATAAACTTAAGAAATAAAGTTTTATATCTGAAAAAATAAGTAATTTTATTTTTCTTATTGTAAAATGTTGGATACTTTTATTTAAAAAATTAAAAATTATAGGTATTTATGCTTTATTATGTTATTATTATATTATTAAGTGTAGTAAGGTATGTGATAGTAATGACAGAGTTAGATGATATAAAGGAACAATCTTTAAATAATTATAGACTAGCTGTTAAAGAAATAATTAAAAATAATACAACGTCTTTATTAGAAGATGATATTATGAGTTTAATAAGGAAACCTCCACTTGACTCTATGGATGTTATTAAAAATAAGTTTTTAACTCTTGCTAAAAGAGAAGATGTTGTATTAAATACTCAATATTTAGATAAAATGCTTGAGGATTATAGAGAAAAAATAAGTAAGGATTTTTCGTTTATAAAAGAATGTAGAATAAATGATTTATCTAAAGATGTTATGGTTTTTGTTCCAAAAAAACAATTTGACACTATGAAAATTACTAAAAAACAATTAAATCTTGTTAATAAAAAAATTAATAGTATTTTGAAAGAAAAAATAGTTGAGATAGTTAATATATTTATAATTGACAATATTAAAGACGTATTTGGTGATAATGTTGATGATTTGAAGTATTCAAAGATTAATAAAGAATTAATAAAGTATTTTAAATCTGTTTATCCTAAAGAGATTCTTGAAAATATTAATTTGAAGTTGCTTGTCAAGGATACTACTCTTATTAATGGTGTGAGAGAACAAAGTGAAAGATATATTTTTACTGAAACAAATTCTAGAATAAATGATTTATAATATAAATAATATTATACAATTTTTTTAAAATAATTGTAGAGGAGTTAGAAATGGTTAGTAAAATAAAGAGTGTGAAAAAAAATAAGACAAAGAAAATTGATAAAAAAGTTATTATAGTAATTTTTGCTTTTCTTTTATTTCTTTTTGGTGGATTTTTTCTTTATAGATATGTAGGTCGTACTGAAATTGATGAGAGTTGGGGAGAGACTTATTATTTATATTTAAAAGATGTTAATAATAATAACAAAGGAGAAAAAGCTGGTATTGATAGGGATTCTAGTAATGCTAAATTAAATTTTTATAAGATTAATAATGTTAAAGAACCTGTAATGGTTGTTTCGTATCAGAAAAATAATATAAATTATTCTAATGTATATTATATAGAAAATAAGAAAGTAAATACTATTATTTATAATGAGCCAACTAGTATAGAATATTTATATAATATTGAAAAAAATGAATACGATTATTACTTTCATATAGAAAAAGATGGAAAGGATTATTATCAGCAAATAGGAGAAGTTTTAGAGGATAAGAAAAAACAACCAGAATATTCTTTTGAAAAAGAAGAAAAAGAAAGTGCTATATCAAATACTGGAGAAGAAATATCTGTTAGTAAGTTTGATACAATTTTTGTTTATCTTGACATTATTAAAGATAAAGGAATAGATTATAATACTAGTTTATCTAGTAAGGAATTATTACAAGTAATTAAGGATACAATTTCTAATTATAAAGATAACTTAGATATAGTAGATGAAGAAATAAAGGAAAGTGTTGCAAAAAAAGTAGAAGAAATTTCCTCAAAGTTAGATACTATTAAAAATTTATTGATTGAAAATGAGAAAAAGGAAAGATTAGAAAGTATTAAGAACAAATTAATGGGTGTATGGAAATATGTGGATGCTAATAATAATATTCTTGTTATGGGATTAACTGTAGAAAGAGGACAATTAATATATAAATATGGAATATATGCTACAGGTGGTGGAGATTATGGTAAATTACAAAATATAGAAAGTATCAATGATAATATTATTAAATTAGTTATCTATGATGAAGGATGTTCTGGATATGATTGTATAGAAGAGAGAGAAGAGAGAACTTTTAATGTTTCAATAGATGTTACTAATATTGATAATGGAATTATTAAAATTGATAATAATACTTATAATTATGCTAGTAAAGACTGGTATGGAGTTTAAAATTTTTTTGTAAAGGCTATATATTTTATAGTCTTTTTTGAATAAAACTTTTAATTTTGTTAACTATATATTATAGAAAGTGAGGAATTTATGAGTACTACAGGAATAGTTAGAAGAATTGATGATTTAGGTAGAGTTGTTATTCCAAAAGAAATTAGAAAAACTCTTAGAATTAAAGAGGGTGATCCTTTAGAAATTGGTATTTTTAATGATAATATAATATTAAAAAAATATTCTTCTATTGAAGATTTTCAATTTATGTTTGGTATTCTTATTGAAAAAGTTAGTAATATTATAAAAAAATCTGTAATAGTATTTGATAGAGATAAGATTATATGTGCTAGTAATTCTGATTTTTCTTCATATATAAATAAAAATATTTCTAATTCAATTTATAGCTTAATGGAAGAGAGAAAAATGAATTATATAGGTAGTGATATAGAAATTATATCTGATGTTGAAGCTAAAGGTAATTTTGTTTTCTCTAGTATTGTTCCAAATGGTGATGTTGTAGGTGGAGTTTTGATATTAGATGAAAAAGAGATTAGTGAAGAAGATAAAGTATTTTTAGATTTAATTATAGATATTTTTGTTAAATATATTGAAGAATAGTATTTTTAATGATATAATCTATCTATTAAATGTTTAGAAAAAGAAGTTGTTAATAAAATAATTTCAGAGAGTTTCTTTTATGGTGAGAGAGAAATATTATTTGTTAATAATTATGGCTTTGGAACTGTTATATTGATATGTAAATATAGCCGTAGATAGGCGTTAACTATTTAAGTGTATAATAAAATTATTATAAAATAAGGTGGAACCGCGGGAAGACTCGTCCTTATATTATAATAATTTTTTATTTTTAATTAAAGGAGGATTTTATATGTGTAAAAAATTTTATATTAGTACTGCTATAGCTTATACTTCTGGAAAACCTCATATTGGTAATACTTATGAAGTTGTGTTAGCAGATGCGATTGCTAGATATAAGAGACTTAAAGGGTATGATGTTTATTTTCAAACAGGTACAGATGAGCATGGAGAAAAGATTGAAATTAAAGCTCGTGAAAAGGGAATAACTCCTAAAGAATTTGTTGATGAGATATCAACTGAAATTAAAAGTATTTGGGATATTATGAATACTAGTTATGATAAATTTGTTAGAACAACAAATGATAATCATGAGAAGGTTGTCCAACATATTTTTAAAAAGATGTATGATAAAGGTGATATTTATAAAGGAGAATATAGAGGATTATATTGTACTCCATGCGAATCTTTTTGGACTGAGTCTCAACTTATTGATGGAAAATGTCCTGATTGTGGAAGAGATGTTAAAGAAGCAGTAGAAGAAGCATATTTTTTTAAACTTTCAAAATATCAAAAAAAATTGGAAGAATATATAGAGAGTCATCCTGATTTTATACAACCAGTATCTAGAAAAAATGAAATGCTTAATAATTTTATTAAGCCTGGTTTACAAGATTTATGCGTCTCTAGAACCTCTTTTACTTGGGGAATACCAGTAGACTTTGATGAAGGACATATAGTTTATGTTTGGCTTGATGCTTTGACGAATTATATTACTAATATTGGTTATGATGTCGATAATGTTAGTGATAATTTCAAAAAATACTGGCCTGCTGATTTGCATTTGATTGGTAAAGATATTATTCGTTTTCATTCAATTTATTGGCCTTGCTTTTTATGGTCTCTTGATTTAGAAATTCCTAAAAAGGTTTTTGGACATCCTTGGCTTTTGATGAATAATGATAAAATGAGTAAAAGTAAGGGAAATGTACTTTATGCTGATACTTTAGTTGAAGAATTTGGTGTTGATGCTGTTAGATATTATTTACTTCATGAAATTCCTTTTGCTGATGATGGTAATATTACTAGAGAACTGTTGATTGAAAGGATTAATAGTGATCTTGCAAATATTTTGGGAAATTTGGTTAATAGAACAATTTCTATGGGGCATAAGTATTTTGATGGTAATATTACTAATAAACATAAGTCTGATTCAATAGATGAAGCATATATTTTACAAATTAATGAACTTAATAAAAAAGTAGAAGATAAGATGGATAATTTGGAAGTTAGTGATTCTATAAGTGAAATTTTCAATGTTCTTCGTAGTAGTAATAAATATATAGATGATACTACTCCTTGGATTTTAGCTAGAGATGATAATAAAAAAGATAGATTAGAGAATGTACTTTATAATTTATTAGAAGGAATTAGAGTTTGTTCCTCTCTATTAGTACCATTTATGCCAGAAACTGCTCAAAATATTAAAAATCAATTGAATAATTATGATAATTCTTTAGAATATAATGATAGTAATATTTATAAACTTTCTGATTGTATGCCTTTATTTATGCGAATAGATGTAAATAAAAAGTAAAATGAATGTAAAGTTGTAAAAATGGTTAAAAAAATAATTGTAAAGGGATATTTTTATGATATATTAAAAAGGTAGTAAAAATATTGTTAAGGAGATAGCTATGTCAGATGATACAATTAATAGGGTAGTTAATTTGGATAGTATTTATATTTTTAGTTGTATTTTTTTACTTTTATTGATAAATAGTGATAGAAATATACTTGATGTTATTTATTTAGTTGTTGTTACTGTTTATTATGTACGAATAAAAGTTCATAGAAGAAAATCATAATTTGTGTAGAGTTGTGATTTTTTTGTTTATATTAATAACTCATGGAGGAATAGATATGTTTATAGATACACATTGTCATTTAAGTTATGAATATTATGATGATATAGATAATATAATTTGTGAAAATAAAAAAGCTTTAGTTGATAAAATCGTTATCTCTGGTTGTGATAGGAAAGGGATTGAGGAATCTTTAGATACTTATAAAAAGTACGATGGAGTTTATGTTAGTATTGGTTATCATCCAGATGAAGCTTTAAATGTAGGAGATAATGATATAGAAGAATTAAAGTTTTTACTTCAAAATAATGATGTAGTTGCTATAGGTGAAATAGGGCTTGATTATTATTACACAAAAGAGAATAGAGATAAGCAAATATGGTTATTTGAGAAACAATTAGAAATTGCTGAAAAACTTAGTATGCCTGTTGTTATTCATTCAAGAGATGCAGTAGAAGATACTATTACTACTTTAAAGAAGTATAAAGTAAATGGAGTTATACATTGCTTTAGTGGTAGTTTGGAAGTTGCTAAAATATATGTTAAAATGGGATTTAAACTGGGAATAGGCGGAGTAGTAACATTTAAAAACTCTAATTTGGGAGAAGTTGTTAAAAATATAGGAGTAGAAAATATAGTTTTGGAAACTGATAGTCCTTATCTTGCACCAGTTCCTTATAGAGGGAGTGTTAATTCTTCTAAAAATATTCCTATTATTGCTGAAAAAATAGCTGATTTATGTAATATTTCATTAGAGGAAGTTGCTAAGATAACTTCTGATAATGCATATAAAGTATTTAATTTATAGAAATCTCTGTAATTAATTGTCGTTATTTGTCATAATTATATTCTTTTTATTAAAAATATAATTTTGGGTATTTACTTTTTAACTTTTGGTATTATATAATTTAATTGTATATAATAAAAGATAGGAGGAATTTATATATGGATAATAATAAAAATAGAAAAGATGATGATAATAATACATCAAAGCAAGTATTATTATCAGTACTTGGTGTAGCAATTCTTATCGTTGCAGTTGTTGGAATTTCATTTGCTGCTTTTAGTTATAGCAAAAAGGGAACAGTAGAGAATACTATCACAACTGGTACTATCTCGATGGCATATAATGAAGACTCTAATGGTATTAATATAGAGGATGCTGTTCCAATGACTGATGCAGAAGGAAAGGTTTTAAATGCTCCAGGAACTTATTTTGATTTTTCTGTTACTGCTACTATTACAGGTAAAACTACAATTAATTATGAAGTAGTTGCTTCAAAAGATGCTACTAGTACAATTCCAGATCAGTATATTAAGTTATATTTAGAGTCTAGTAATACTAATGGTTCAGGGTATACACAAGTATTTGCACCAAGTGCTTATGTGCCTTCAACTGCAGTTTCTAGCATGGATGCACCAATTGGTACTATGCAGATGGCTACAGGTAGTTTTGTAAGTTCTAGTACTACAACAACTACTCAAACTAAATATTATCGTTTAAGAATGTGGGTTGATACTACTTATCCAGTAAGCGGAAATGCGGATACTTATAAAGTATATGTAAATGTATATGGAAAAGGAACTAATTAAAATATTTGTAAAAGAATAGTGTAAACTCTTCTTTTTTTTGTGAAAAAATATTTTGAAAAAATACTTTTTGTAGTATTATATTAGTATAGTTATAATAGAAATGGGGTGATATTGTTAGATGCAAGATGGTATTGTAGGGACTTCCTATGTGTATGGAGTTCCTAAAATTGAAAAGTTTAGAAGTGCATTTAATCGTATCATTAAGTTTCTTTGGGATATATTTTTCATTGTTTTTGTTGCGATAGTTTTAGTAGCGATAGTTTATGGTATTTATACAAAAAGAAATGGTAATAATGGTTATGTTCCTATAGTTAGTGCTTATGTAATTGTTAGTCCAAGTATGGTTCCTACTATTAATGTTAGAGATGCTGTTATAGCATATAGACCTAATGTGGAAACTTTGAAAAAAGGTGATATTATTACTTTTACATCGACAGATGCTAGATATTCTGGTCTTACTGTTACCCATAGAATTTTAGGAATATCTAAAAGTGAAGATGGTCAAGTGGCTTTTCAAACTAAAGGTGATAATAATACAACGCCAGATGCTGCTTTTGTTTTAGGTAGCAATATTTATGGTAAAGTATTTTTTGTTGTTCCTTGGCTTGGATATTTGCAAGTGTTTTTAACTACTACTTACGGTTGGATATTACTAGTCGTATTACCATGTATTATTATAATAATATCAGATATGATAAAGCTTATTAGGACTTTACTTAATAGTAAGATTCCTTCAAAAATGGAATTTAAAAATATTGAAATTTTAGACAATAATATCGATACTGATGATAAGCAAAATTTATCTTCTACTATTGAAAAAACGGTAATCAATAATGAAGAGAAGATGAGTGTTATTTCTTTAGAACCTGATAAAGCTAGTTTATATAATAAGCCAGAAATTCAAACAAATATTAATAAATCTACACAGATTTCTAGCGAAAATGATTTAATTGTTAAAGTTATTGAAAAGGATTCTAATGTAAATAAGATAGTTAATAATGTTTATTCTTGTTTAGATAAAAGGTATAAGATTATAATTGCTAGTGACTTTAATAGATATAATAGAAATTTTGATAATAAAGATATAGATACGAGTGCTAATGATAATATAAGATGTAATATTGTTACAGTTGCTAGTTTTAGTAGGAAAATGTTAAATAACTCCTTAGAAGATCCTGATTTAATTAATGGTGATAATAATATTTTACTAGATGTATCTGGTAATATTATAAAAGACAGTGACGATAAATTTGTTGATATAGATTTCTTGGAATATGATATAATAGATGATAGTAATATCAATGAAGATAATAAAGAAGAAAAGGAGATAGATAATTCTGAAATAGAATTATTATAAGGTGATGAATATGAATGGTGATGCTAATGTGGGAAGAACCACAAAAATATTTTTAGGTTTTTTTGTAATAACTATTTTGACTCTTGGTTTTGCGTGGTTTTGTTATAATTTATTTGATTCTAAAGATCCTTCAATTGTATCAAATTTGGAAGTTTCTCTAACAGAAAGTAAAAAGAGTATCAATAATGATGATGATATTATAGTTCCGCATACTTTTAATGTTACTAATAGAGGTAGTGTAGATGCCTCTTATAAGGTAATGATATATGATGGTAGCAATGGTATGAATGAGTTTTCTCTTGATTTAGTTCATTATCAGTTGATTTTAAATAATAAAATAATCAAACAAGGTAGTTTTTCAGATATTTCTAATAATATTTTAGATTCAAGAATGATAAATGGTAATACAACAAATGAGTATAATTTAAAGGTATGGTTAGATGATGATATAGTTGATGATGATATTAAATTTACCTATTCATTAAAGATAATGCCAGTAGTGGAGGAATAAATATGAAAAAATTTTTAATGGAGTATATTAATATTATTGGATTTGTTGCAACGGGATTTGTATTTGGAATTGCTTTTTTCCTAATACTATTTAATTTTTATCATGCAAAGGAAGTTTCTTCTACTTTTGTTAAAGGAGAGAATTATGTTAATGCTTATGATGAAAGTAAGCCTATTCTTGAAAGGATTAAGAATAATATAGCTGTATTTGATCCTAATAATTATAGGGGAAACAATAGTCAAACTGACTTAATTTCAATTAAAGCAAAAATAGAAATGTGTGTTAATTCATTTGAAAATACTAAAGCTAATAAAATATTTACAAAAGATGAAGTTAGTGTTTTGGATGTGTATAATTTGTTATCTTATTATCAGACGAATATTGTTAATGATTGTGTAACCGTGCAGTTATATAGTTTAAGAAATTATAATGGTAAATTAAATTCTACATCATTAGAAATAGTTAAACCATATATTGAAAGTAATGCTGAACTTCTTTCTAATGATTTAGACTATGTTAAGCGTAATTTACAAAATAATAGTAGTTTTGCTTTTAGTAGTGAATATGATAAGATTAATGTATTTAATCTAGCTAGAGAAAGTTATACTAGAATAGAAACTTCATACAAAAACTCTATAAAACTATTATTTAATGTTTCTGAGTGGTTTAGAAAATATGTAGGAGGTGAGATTCAATGAAAAAGCTTTTGAACCTACTATTTTCATTTTTAAAATATTTATTATTATTAATTGCTTTTGGTAGTACTTTATTTCTAATATTAAAATTTAATGCTAGGCTTAATAAAAATATAAAAGACTCAATTTCTGTTTTTATACCTTATATATTGTTATTTATATTATTTATTTTAAATATTTGTTTGGATAGGAAGTATGTTAAGAAGAATATATTTTATAATATCACTTGTTGTTTAGTTTGTGCAACAAATATAGTAGTTGCTTATAGGGCAATGTTTGATACTAATATGGTATTTCATAGTATTCAAAAAAGTGGAGTTAATTTTAATTATTTTAATGATTATTTATCATTTAATAATATTATGTTATATGGACTTTCTATAGCAAATATAGTATTTATGATTATCCCTAACAATTATGATAGTAAAGAAGAATCATTTTTAGAAAGTATTGATATTAATACTTCTAATGATCAGAACAAGAAATTTGTTAGTGAAGAAAAAACTAATGTTAGTAATAGTAATTTTATTTCTAAAAATATTAGAATAGAAGAAACTGATAATACTAATGTTGTAGGTGTTAATGATAGGAAAGTTGAGATAAAAAATTCCACAGATAGTATGGTAAATAATAATAGTGAAAATGCTAATAAAATAGAAAAAGATAATAGTAATAGTATGAAAAACGAAGAAGTAATTATTAAGAAAATAGATATGGATGATGAGATTATTTAATTGCTCTCTTCCTTTTTTTTTGGTATTATTTATGTGGTGAAATATGATGGATAAGTTTAAATTTAAAAAGAAATATGGGCAAAATTTTATTAAAAATAAATATGTTGTAGAAAAAATAGTAAATGAGGCTCAGATACCTAAAGATACTCTTGTAATAGAAATAGGTCCAGGACAGGGAATTCTTACAGAAGAAATTTCAAGATGTGCTAGAAATGTTATATGTTATGAAATAGATAAAGATTTGAAACCTTTTTTGGATGAAAAGTTTGATAGTATTAATAATATTAATATTATTTATGAAGATTTTTTAGAGAGAAATATGATGGAAGATATTCAAGATTATAAATTTAGGTATATTTATTTTATTGCTAATGTACCTTATTATATAACTACACCTATACTTATGAAAATTATTAATTTACCAATAAAAGTTGATAAAATTATTATGATGGTACAAAAAGAAGTAGGCGATAGACTATGTGCTGTTTGTGGTAATAGAGACTATTCATCTATTAGTGTTTTTTTAGATTACTTTTTTGAAAGGGAAAAATTGTTTATTGTTGATAGGAGTGAATTTATTCCTATACCAAATGTTGATAGTATTGTTATTTCTTTAATTAGAAAAGATAATCAAGAGAATGTTAAGAATTATGATTTTTTCTTTAATATTGTAAGAGATAGTTTTCAATTTAAAAGAAAAAATATTAAAAATAATTTAGGTAAATATGATGTTGAAATTTTAGATAATGTACTTTCTAAGTATGGCTTTAGTTTAAAAAGTAGAGCTGAGGAATTGCCTCTATCAGTATTTGTAGATATTAGTAATTCTCTTTATAAAGATTAAAGTTATAAATTTCCTTTTATTATCATAAATTTTATTGGAGGAAAAGTTTATGAAATTTATGATAGGTGATGTTGTAACTAGAAAGTCTCATAATAATGATATATTATTTAAAATTATAGAAATAGATAATGATATAGCTTATTTAAAAGGATTAGATGTTAGGTTAGTCGCTGATAGTACTTTAACTGATTTAGTTAAGGTTGTAGATAAGGAAGATGATAACTTATATCAAGATGATAGTGTTCTTACAAAACGAGCTATATCAAACCTCAATTTAGATAGAAGTGAATATTTTTATTTGCCTGGAAAGATTCTTCATATAGATGCTGATAATGATTATTTACAACGTTGTATTAAATTTTATAGCGATATAAAAGTGGAGGCATATGGTATTAATATGAAGGAGGAGGAAGTCTCTCATGAGATAGTAAATACTCTTTCATTATATAAACCAAATATTGTTGTTATAACTGGACATGATGCATACTTTAAAAATAAAAATAATGAGTATCAAAATAGTGAGCATTTTATTGAGGCTGTGCAAAAGGCTAGAGAGTATGAGGCAAGTCAAGATAAACTTATAATTATAGCTGGAGCATGTCAATCTAATTATGAAGAGTTAATAAAGGCTGGCGCAAATTTTGCTTCTAGTCCTAAACGAGTTAATATTCATGCACTTGATCCTGCTATTGTGGCTTCCTCTATTGCACTAGCACCTAAAAATAAAGAGATTGATTTAATACCTCTTCTTGAAAAAACTAAATATGGTACTGATGGTATGGGTGGTATTATTACGAATGGTACTATGTATGTGGGGTTTCCTAGATGAATATAGATATAGTTAGAAGTAAAATAGAGGATATAAAAGGAAAAAGTCATAGTTTTAGATTTAATGGTAATAGAAATCAAGTAGAGGAGTTTAGTGGGGTTATTACAGATACATATCCTGCGATATTTTTAATTCAGAGTAGTGAAGATAAGGTGAGAACTTTTTCTTATAATGATATTATTACATCGAGTTTGCAAATTATAGATTTAGGAAAAAAATAGTGTAAAAGTGGTTAAAAATGGTAATAAAAATGTAGATATATGTTGCAATTTTTAATTTTATAATATAGAATATAATTATAAAGTTAGTTAATAAGCTTTATAAGGAGGATAAACAATATGAAAATTACATCTGTAAAAGTACGTAAAATCGAAAAAGAAGGTTCACGTATGAAAGGAATAGCATCAGTTGTTATAGATGACTGTTTTGCTGTTAAAGATATCCGTATTATTGAAGGAGAAAGTGGCTTATTTATAGCTATGCCTAGTCGTAAATATCCAAGTGGTGAATATCGTGACGTAGCTCATCCAATTAATGCTGATACAAGAAAAATGTTTGAGGATGCAATAATTGAAGAGTATAATAATACTACTGAAGTTGCTCAAGATGAAGAATAATTAAGTTATTCTTTTTTTTATAATATTTTTTTATTTTCTCTCATATATTTTAATGGGAGGAATAAAAATGGACAAAATGGATGGAAGCAGTGCATACAATCATACAATCACTTTAGTTGAAAGAAAGTCTTTGATGACTAGTGGAGTTAAGAAAATAGAAAATTTTGATGATACACAATTTTTAATGGATACAGTAATGGGCTTTTTATTAGTAAAAGGCGAGGGACTTGAACTTGTAAAACTTGATACTATACAAGGAAATGTCTCTATTAAAGGGTTAATAAAAAGTATGACTTATTTAGATGAGGATATGAAAAAGGAAAAGGAAAACAGTCTATTTAATAGATTATTTAGATGATTAATTTAAAATTACAAATTTATTCTATTATATTTACATTTTTATATGGTATATTTTGTGCTTTTTTAGTAAATTTATTTTATAAGATATTATTTTATAGAAAATATTCATTTAAATTAATTGTTGATTTTTTGTTTGTTATTAGTCTTACAGTTTTATATTTTTTTATTTTGAAATTAATTAATTATGGTTATATTCATATTTATTTTTTAATCATATTTTGTTTAGGTTTTTTTAGCTTTTTTTCCTATTTTAAGAGATTTTTGCGTAAATAAGTGTAAAATGTAGATTATTTTATATTGTTGAAAAATATTATATGTTTTATACTTTTAATAGAAAGGATAATGGGAAATGGCTAAAATGAGAAATACAAAAAATAAAAAGTCTAATAAATGTAGAAGTTTTTTGTTTTGCAGTTTTTCTGTTATTGTAATCTCAGTTACAACTTATACAACATTAAAATATTGGTTAGAAATTTGTGATAAGTATAAAGAAAATAAGGAACTTAGTATTAAACTAAAAAAATTAAAAAAGAAAGAAGCAGCATTAAAAGTTGATGTTAATAAAATGCAGGATAGTGATTATATTGCAAGATATGCTAGAGAAAAGTATTTATATAGTAAAGATGGAGAATTTATTTTAAATATAAAATAATTCTTTTTTTGTTTTACATATTTCGTTGGAAATTTTCTTTTTTGGTAGTTTTTATAGTTAAAATAAGATATAATGATTATGATTGAAGGAAAAGGGATACTATGAAAAAAGATAATGAAAATATTATGATAGATGATTATTTTAGTTTTAATAATGGAGATGTTATTGTAGTAGGTTGTTCTAGTGGACCTGATTCTATGGCGCTTATTTCTATGCTTTTAAAAATTAGAGATAAATATTCATTAAAACTTATATGTAGTCATATTAATCATAATGTTAGACGTGAAAGTATAGAAGAAGAGAAATATGTTAGAGAATATTGTTTAGAAAATAAACTTATATTTGAAACTATGACTATTGAAAAATATGGGGACGATAATTTTGAAAATGAAGCACGTAATATTCGATATCATTTTTTTGAAGAGTTAGTTAATAAGTATCATGCTAATTACTTGATGACAGCACATCATGGAGATGATTTGATAGAGACTATACTTATGCGAATGGTTAGAGGCTCTAATTTATCAGGATATGCTGGATTTAAAAAAGTTGTTGATATGGGATATTATAAACTAGTTAGACCTTTAATCCATTTTACTAAAGATGAACTTATTAGGTATGATAAGAAAAATAATATAGAATATTTTGATGATTCTAGTAATAGTAGTAGTTTATATACTAGAAATAGATATAGAAAGTATGTTCTTCCATTTTTAAAGTCAGAAGATAATAATGTTCATACAAAGTTTTTAAAGTTTAGTAATACATTACTTGATGTTAATAAATTTATCTGTAAAGAAAGAGATGAGTCTTTAAAAAAAATACTTGATAATGGGAAGCTTGATATAGTAAAATATTTAGCGTTAGATGAATTTATACAAAAAGAAATCTTATATTTCTTAATGGGAGAGTTTTATCAAGATGATTTAATACTTATTAATGACAAACATATAAATTTAGTATATAGTGTAATTACATCTGGAAAAGCAAATATTACAGCGACTCTTCCTAATGAAGTTGAAGCGGTAAAAAGTTATAACTATTTTTATCTTAGAAAAATTATGGATGAACTTACTAAGTATGAAATTGAAATAGGAGAAGCTGTTAAGTTACCTAATGGGCATTCAATTAAAACAATTAAAGAAAGTGATGATTCTAGTAATTATACTTGTAGATTATCTAGCAATGAAATATCTTTACCTTTGATAGTTAGAACTCGTAAAATGGGAGATAAAATTACATTAAAAGGTATTGGTGGTACTAAAAAAATTAAAGATATATTTATTAATGAGAAAATAAATATTGATGAGAGGGATTTATGGCCAATAGTTGAAGATAGTCTTGGAAGAATAGTTTGGATTCCAGGACTTAAAAAAAGTAAATTTGATAAGAAAAAAAATGAATTTTATGATATAATATTGAAATATCGTTAAAGGAGGAATTTTATGAATAATAATTTTGATAAAAAGATGATAAAAAAAGGAATGTTACCTTATTTATTTTTAGTTCTAATTATGCTTGGCGTAATATATCTTGCAAATATTTTTAATAATACAGTAAATGTTTTGACTTATAATGAATTTATTGATTCTTTAGAGAATGAAAAAGTAAAAGAACTTAAAGTTATTCCTAGAGATAGAGCTAAGACTTATGAAATTAAAGGTAAGCTTGAAGGATATAAAGATAATGAAACATTTTTTGTTAGAATACCATTAAGTGATTCTGTTATGAAAAAACTTATTACTTATTCTGAGAAAAATGATTTTAAATTTACTACAGTATCAGATCCTGAGTCTAATTCATTTTTATTACTTCTATTTGATTTAATTCCTATAGTGTTAGTTTTAGGGGTTGGAATGTTTTTCTTAAATAAACAAATGGCTAGTAATAAAAGTTCTATGGATTTTGGTAGAAGTCGTGCTAAACTTTCTACTGATAAAAATAAAGTTACATTTAAGGATGTGGCAGGACTTACTGAAGAAAAAGAAGAAGTTAGAGAACTTATTGATTTCTTGAAAAATCCTAAAAAGTTCCAAGAATTAGGTGCAAGAATACCTAAGGGCGTATTATTAATGGGTCCTCCAGGAACTGGTAAAACTTTACTTGCTAGAGCAGTTGCTGGAGAAGCTAATGTACCATTTTATTATATAAGTGGTTCTGACTTTGTAGAGTTATTTGTTGGTATTGGAGCAAGTCGTGTTCGTGATATGTTTCAACAAGCAAAAAGAAATGCTCCTTGTTTGATATTTATTGATGAAATTGATGCTGTTGGTCGTCAAAGAGGTACTGGACTTGGTGGTGGACATGATGAAAGGGAACAAACATTAAATCAATTGCTTACTGAAATGGATGGATTTGGAGAGAATTCTGGTATCATTATTATTGCAGCTACTAATAGACCTGATGTTCTTGATCCAGCTCTTCTTCGTCCAGGAAGATTTGATAGACAAGTAACTGTAAGTTTACCTGATATTAATGGTCGTAAAGAAATATTAAAAGTACATTCTAAAAATAAGACTTTAGGAAATGAAGTTACTCTTGAAAATCTTGCTAAGAGAACTCCAGGATTTAGTGGAGCTGATCTTGAAAACTTACTTAATGAGGCTGCTCTTCTTGCTGTTCGTCGTAATAAAAAAGTGATTACTATGAGTGAAGTGGATGAGGCAACAGATCGTGTGTTAATGGGTCCTGCTAAAGTTAGTCGTAAATATAGTGAAAAGGATCGTAAGCTTGTAGCTTATCATGAGGCAGGTCATGCTGTTATTGGATTGAAACTTGCTAATGCTAGTGATGTTCAAAAAGTAACTATTATTCCAAGAGGTAGTGCTGGTGGATATAATATGATGGTTCCTAGTGAAGAAAAATTATGTTCTACTAAAACTGATTTATTAGAACAAGTTACAGGACTTCTTGGTGGACGCGTTGCAGAAGAGATAATTTTTAAAGAAATAACAACTGGTGCTGAGAATGATTTTTCAAAAGCAACTAAAATAGTTCGTGCTATGGTATGTGAATATGGTATGAGTGATTTAGGACCAATGCAATTAGAACAGCAAGAGGGTGCTGCTTTCTTAGGAAGAGATTATAATAAAAGTCGTAATTTTTCTGAAAATGTTGCTCAAGAAATTGATACTGAGATGAGAAAGATTATAAATGATTGCTATGATAATGCTAAAAAGATTATTAAACAAAATAATGATTTACTTAATTTAATAGCAGAAACTTTACTTGAATATGAAACATTAACTAAAGAACAAATTGATTATTTAGTAGAAAATGGTCATATGCCTGATGAGAAAAAGGATAATTTGGAGAGTATGTCTTTAACATCACTTAGAGAACTTGCAAAAGAAAAGGATATTAAAAATTACTCAAAATTAAATAAAGCTCAATTAATTGATGAATTAGAAAAGTTAGAAAATAAAGAATAATCTAGCTTTTTTCTTTGTAGCTATATATAATATTTTTTAGTGAGGAGAAGTATTATGATTAAAAAGAAGAAACAAATTAAAATCAATAAAAATGAAGAACTTGATAAATTAAAAAAAGGTGCTGGAGAATTTAAAAAGTTTATCTCTAGAGGAAATGTAGTTGATATGGCTATTGGTGTTATCGTAGGTGGAGCATTTGGTAAAATAGTTACTAGTCTTGTTAATGATATTTTAATGCCTATAATTGGAACTATACTTGGAGGGTTGAACTTTACTGATTTAAGTTTAAAGGTAGGAGATGCTAGTATTTTATATGGTAACTTTATACAGACTATTGTTGATTTTTTAATAGTAGCATTTTGTATTTTTATTATGATTAAAATATTTGAAACATTTAAGAAAAAAGAAGAAGAAGTAAAGCTAGAAACTAAAAAAAGTGATGAGGTTATGTTGTTAGAAGAAATAAGAGATTTACTTAAACATATTTAATAATTATAATAATAATTAGAGGGATATTTATGAAATATAAAATTAGAGATATAGAAGTTGATAATCAAGTAGTTTTAGCTCCTATGGCAGGTATTTGTAATTCATCTTTTAGAAGAATTTGTAAAGAAATGGGATGTGGTCTTGTTTTTGCTGAGATGGTTAGTGATAAAGCGATTAGTTATGGTAATAAAAAGACTATAGATATGCTTTATATGACAGATTCAGAACGACCTATTGTACAACAAATATTTGGAAGCGATGTAGAAAGTTTTGTTGAGGCTGCTAAATATATTGAGAAAGAGATGCATCCAGATATTATTGATATAAATATGGGCTGTCCAGTTCCTAAAGTTGCTGTTAGAGCACAAGCTGGTGCTGCTCTTTTGAAAAATCCTTTAAAAATAGGAGAAATCGTTAAGGCAGTAGTAGATTCTGTTAATATACCTGTTAGTGTGAAAATTAGAAGTGGTTGGGATAAAAACAGTATTAATGCTGTGGAAGTTGCTAAGATATGTGAAAAGTCTGGTGCTAGCTTAATTACAATACACCCAAGAACTAGAAGTGAAGGTTATAGTGGAAAAGCTAATTGGGATATAATAAAGCAGGTAAAAGAAAGTGTCAATATTCCTGTAATTGGTAATGGTGATATAAGAAGTCCTGAAGATGCTAAAAGAATGCTTGATGAGACTGGTTGTGACTTTGTTATGATAGGAAGAGGAGTACTTGGAAATCCTTGGTTAATAAGGAATACTATTTTATATTTAAATGGTGCTAGTTATGTAGAACCTACAATTAAAGAAAAAATTGAAATGTGTATAAAACATTTAAATTATTTAAGTGAAATCAAAGATGAAAAATTGGCAGTATTAGAAATTAGAAATCATATAGGCTGGTATTTGAAAGGAATTAAGGGAGCTAATAATGTAAAAAATAAAGTATATCAATGTTTGAATATTCGTGATATACTAAATATATTAAATGATTTTTTAAAGGAGATGGATTTTAGTGGCTAAAAAAGAAGAAAAGGCTCTTTTTATTCAAAGATTAATTGCTTATATTATAGATATGATTATTATTTCTTGTATTTCCTCTGTGTTGTCATATCCTTTTATAAACTTTGATTCGTTTGAGAAATTGCAAAAAGAGGAAGATAAAGTACTTGAAAAATATAGTAAACAGAAAATTGATTTTATGGTTTATTTTAATGATAGTATGGATATTGAATATCAAAAATCAAAAATTACTGGTTTTTCTAATATTATAACTATAGCCATTTTGGTACTTTATTTTATAGTTTATCAGATATATAATAATGGACAAACTATTGGTAAGAAAATTATGAAAATAAAAATAATAAAAAATGAAAAAGGTACTTTGACTATGAATAATATGATAGTTAGAGGATTATTTAATAATTCAATTTTTGTGAATATATTTATTGCTATAATTGCATTATTTGGAAGAAATAGTTATATATATGGTTCAGTGATTGCTAGTATTTTTCAATATGCATTTATTGTTATTACAGTTATTATGATATTTATAAGAAAAGATGGTAGAGGATTATCTGATTTTATTGGTAATACTAAGGTGATAATGTTGGATAATAAAGAAAGGAAAGTATAGTTATGAGAGAGTTAAGTGAACAAGAGAAGGTTAGAAGAGAAAAGTTAGAAAAAATTTCAGAATTTTGTAATCCATATCCAGAAAGATATGAGGTTACACATAGTTTAATAGAAGCATCTAAGCTAGATGATGGGGTAGTTGATGTGGCAGTAGCTGGAAGAATAGTTTTTATGCGTAAAATGGGTAAAATGAGTTTTTTAAGGCTTAGAGATATAGATGGAGATTTACAAGTTTCTTTAAAGATAGATTCATTAGGTGAAGATGTTTATGATTTCTTCAAAAGTAATGTTGATTTAGGGGATTTTATTGGTGTAAAGGGTGAGATATTTACTACTCAAACTGGAGAAAAAACATTAAGAGCTTTAGATTTTAAGTTTTTAGGTAAGGCTTTAAAACCTCTTCCTGAGAAGTTTCATGGATTAGTTGATGCTGAACAATGTTATCGTCATCGTTATGTTGATTTGATTATGAATGAAGAAACAAGAGAAAGATTTAGAATTAGAATGAATTTTATAAAAGAACTAAGAAATTATTTATATTCTCTTGATTATTATGAGATAGAAACTCCTATTTTGAATAATAAAGCAAGTGGCGCAGTAGCTAGACCCTTTATGAGTCATCATAATGCTCTTGATATGGATGTATATCTTAGAATTGCTCCTGAAACATATATGAAACGAGCTGTTGTTGCTGGTATGCCTAAGGTATTTGAAATTGGAAGATGTTTTAGAAATGAGGGAATGGATGGTACTCATTTACAAGATTTTACTATGATAGAAGCTTATCAAGCTTACTTTAATTATGAAGATAATATGAAGTTAATTCAAAATATGTTACAAACTATTATTCAAAATATTTTTGGAACATTAACAATTACTGTAGGGGATAAGATGATTGATATGTCTGGAAATTGGCCTAAGGTATCTTTTAGAGAATTAATATTAAAGTATGCAAATATAGATATAAGAGAATATGATACTTGTGAGAAACTTGTTGCAAGAATTATCGAAGATAAAATTGAATTAGATAGTGATACTCCTATAGAAAATCTTGGATATGGTAATTTAGTTGATTATCTTTATAAAAAAGTAGCAAGGCCACATATAATCGAACCAATTTATTTGACTGAACACCCAATTAGTTTATCTCCACTTGCTAGAAGTAATGATGAAAATCCTTCTATTGTCGATAGATTTCAATTAGTAGTTAATGGTGCAGAAATAGTAAATGGTTATAGTGAGTTAGTTGATCCTAAAGAACAAGAAAAAAGATTACTTGAGCAGTCAGAATTAAAAAACAATGGAGACGAAGAGGCAATGGAGATGGATTATGATTATATTGGTGCTATGGAATATGGTATGCCTCCAATATCTGGTTGGGGTATGGGAATAGATAGAATTATTCAACTTATTACTGGTAGTGATAATATTCGTGATGTTGTAATGTTTCCACTTATGAGACCATTAACTGATGAGAAATAAGGGTATAACTCTTTTTTTCTTTATATTAAATTATTGCTAGTTAACTTTTATTAAAGTAAAATTATATTAGGTGATTTTGATGATAAGATATAAATATAGAAAAAGAATTTTGATTTCTATTATTGTAATTGTTATTTTATTTATTGGTAATTATTTTGAAAGTGATATAAGAAAGTACTTTTTACAATTTAGTACAATAGAAAGTTATGATATAGATAATATACCTCCTTATACTGGAAATAATTATGTTATTATAAATGATAATAATTCTTTCTTTGAAGAAAAAGATTTTAGTATTAAATCGTTTGAAAAGTATAGTAAACTTGACAAACTTGGCCGTAGTGGAGTTGCTTATGCTAATATTGGCAATGATTTAATGCCTGATAAAGAGCGAGGAAGTATTGGAATGATAAAACCTTCTGGTTGGCAGACAGTAAAGTATGATATTATATCAGGAAAATATTTATATAATAGATGTCATTTGATAGGATATCAGCTTACTGGGGAAGGGGCTAATCCTAATAATTTAATAACATGTACAAGACAGATGAATACAGAAGGAATGCTTCAATTTGAGAATAAGGTATCAGAGTACATTAAAAAAACAGGAAATCACGTTTTGTATAAAGTGACTCCTGTGTATGAGAATGATAATTTACTTGTGAGTGGTGTTTTGATGGAAGCTTATTCAGTTGAAGATAGAGGTAAAGGAGTTAATTTTAATGTATATGTTTATAATGTTCAAGATGGGATTGAAATAGATTATAGTAATGGTAATAGTAAGTTAAAGTCTTAGTATTTTTTCCTTTTTGTATAAGTTTTTTCTCGTGTTATTTGATAGGGAAAAGCCTCTTTATCGTTTGTTAATGTTATAATATCCATTTCTTGGTAGAATAGATTATTAAATGGGTGCATATATTTGGGAGCACTATCTTGTATTGTAGTAATACCGCTATTTACTATTAAGTTTGTATTTCCATTTAAATTTTTAATACCTCTTGCTGGTGTGTTGGGAAATAGAGTTTTTTTAGGACTTATAATACCTTTATTTCCTCTAATGATATTTCCAAGACCAAATGGAAAACAACCACCATGATAATGACCACTTATTAATAAATCATAATCTTTTAGAAGTTCTATTATTTTTTCATTATTTGTATATTCGGGGGAATGAAATAGTCCTATTTTTGGTTTTGCTGTTGGGAGATTTTTATATAGTTCTTCTTTTTTTACTAGTTGATTATATAATAAGATAGTATCCTCTTTCCTTTTTTCATTTAAATAATAGTTTTTTGTTTGTTTATATCCCATAATAAAAATATTATTATCTTTGTAATAAGAATTGTTTAGTAAATAAAAGTTATTAATATATGTAAGTTCTTTCCAATATCTTTTTGCATATGTAGATAAGCGTTTATTATTAGAAACAAAATCGTGATTTCCTAAAATCATTATAGTTGGTGCAATTAGAGAAGCACTTTCAATTAAGGTTCTTGTTTGTTTTTCTTTTTCCTCATTTTTAAGTTCTTTAGGTGAGTCTATTATATCACCTAAAAAGAAAATATAGTTAGGTTGTTCTCTTTCTAATTTGTATGATAAATATTTAGTTTTATTTTGTAATATTAGTCTGCTTATATGTAGGTCACTAATACTTGCTATTTTTATATCTTCTTTTACTTTGTTATTGTATATTTTATAATAATTTGTTTGTAAATAATCTGAAAAATTTATTATCATATATTTACTCCTTATTAGCTTTCTATTTTAACATAAGATAAAATTTTTTTAAATACTTTTAGATTTTTGTTTTTTGTGTTATTATATTACACGATTTTAAGGAGGTTGTAGTATGCTAAAATCAACGATGTATAATTTATCTGATACTGTTTCTATTGATGTATGGGAAAGAATTGCATTATATGTACAATTTTTGGAGTTTTCTAATAAATCTGATGATGAATTTGAAAAGAATTTATTGAGTTTAGAAAACGCACTACTTGAAAATGGAATTAAGTTTGAAATTGGAAAAAGATATCCTATTAAAGATGATCAGGTTGGGATTTCTTCAATACTTGAAAGTATTTATAATTCATATTCAACTTGTAGTAATGTTAAATATAATTTTTTTGATCAGATATCTATGTTAAAGAATTTAGGGGTTATTAATATAGCATTTAAGGAAAAAGATTTTTTTAAAGATAAAAAACTTGTTATGTATAATCATATACAGGATGATCTTTTTTTCATTAATAAAGATAATGTAGGATACAGTAGACTTAATAAATCATATACTGATGCTACATTTAATTTGGAAAGAGATATTTTATATTATTATATGAGTAATGTTTGTAATCTTAATTATCTTTTAGATATTGATTTATCTTTCAACAATAATCAAATAGATGGCGATATAGTGGCATTTTGTGCGAATTTAACTAGTTTTAATGGAACATATCCAGATAGAGATTTGCTTATTTCAAGACAATATCCTGTAATAGATTGTTATAGTTATGAGGAATGTGCAAATAAAAATGTAGAAGTTAAGCAGTATTTATATAAAAAATAGTTAATAAAAACTCTTGTTTTTCACTGAAATTTCACCAAAATATGGTTAAAAAACTTGTAATATATATATATTATAGTATAATTAGGTTGGGAGGAGAGTTTATGAAAAGACATAGTACAGTTAAAGTGGTTCTATTAACATTAACAGTATTTTTACTTCTTAGTTGGATACTTCCAGCAGCATATTTTCAATCATCTTATGTATCACAAGGTCGTGTTCAAATGGGATTATTTGATATAGCTAATTATCCAGTTACTGCAATACAATATTTTGGTTATATTGCAATTTATGTACTTGTTGTAGGTGCTTTTTATGGAGTACTTAATCAAATAAGTGCTTATAGAGTATTACTTGATAGAATTGCTAATAAATTTAAAAATCATTCAATGATTGCAATTTCTGTCATTATGATATTATTTGCAGTTTTGACTTCAATTTGTGGACTAAATTATGCATTAATTTTATTTTTCCCTTTTGTAATATCATTAATAATTTTAATGGGATATGATAAAATTGTCGCTCTTTTAGCTACAGTTGGTAGTGTATGTGTAGGATTAATGGGTACTACATTAGCCTTTAATAATACTAGTATACTTAATAATTTCTTGGGAATTGATGTATATAACCAAATCATAGCAAAAATTGTTATACTTGTTTTAGGACTTGTAGTATTAATCTTTAATATTAGTTTATATGTTAAAAAGAGTCTTAAGAAAAATAATGAAATTTTAATAGAACAATATGTACCTAATGAAGTAAAAGCAAAAGATAGTAAAAATGTAAAGGTATGGCCATTGGTACTTATTCTTGATTTAGTATTATTATTAATGATACTTTCATTTGTGGCTTGGAGTTCATTGTTTGATATTGATATATTTGAAAATGCTACTAGTGCAGTTACAGGATTTAAGGTTGGAGGATTTGCTATATTTGGTAAATTACTTGGTACTGTAAATTCATTTGGTAACTGGACTCTTACAGAGTTAAGTTTATGTATCTTACTTGCAGCAGTTATTCTTGCTTTAATTTATAAAGTTAAGTTTGAAAAACTAATTCAAGGATTTATTGATGGTGGTAAAGAAGCATTACAACCTGCAGTAATTATAGTTTTAATTTATACAGGATTAGTACTTGTTACTTATCATCCATTCCAATTAGTTATATATAAGACTATACTTGATATAACAAAAGGATTTAATGTATTTACAGCTAGTATTGTTGCATTTATTTCAAGTATATTTAATGGAGATCCAATGTATACATTTAATTCTGTAATTCCTTATTTAACAAGCATTATTACAGACAAAAAAGTATATTCAGTTATTTGGGTTGTATTCCAAGGAATATATGGATTTACAATGCTTATTGCACCTACTAGTATAGTGCTTATGGGTACATTATCATATTTAAATGTATCATTTAAAGATTGGTTGAAAAATATTTGGAAAATTGCTCTAGAAATATTAGTATTGCTATTAATTATTTTTACAATATTAGTATTGATCTAATATTTTAGAAGAAATTTTACATTTCTTTGAATACTTGACAAATATGTAAATATTTTACATATTTGTCTTTTTTGTTTATAGTATATATTAATGATAATCTGTATTATAAGGATGTGAATAAAAATGAATTTAAAATATAAATTAATAGCAACAGACTTTGATGGTACTTTATTGAATGATAAAGGAGAAGTATCAGAGAAAAATAAAAATGAATTATTAAACTATAAAAGAAATGGTTATATAATAGTGGCAGTTACAGGTAGAACTTTAGATGCTATTATAGATTTAATAGATATCAATATTTTTGATTATCTTCTATTAAATAATGGCGCTTATATTTATAATGTTTCAAATAAAATGGGTGAGTATCAAAGTATTATAGAAAAAGATATTATGCTAATGATAACTAATCTAGTAGATAATTTATCATCTAGAATAATTTACTGTAGCGCGACAAAATATTATAACTATAAAGAGAAAACAAATAATTTAGTATATGAAGTTATCGATATAGATAGTCCTCGTAACATAGGGGATAAAATAGCTAAAATAAATATAAATTTAATTGATAATGGTAAAATTTATGATATAGTTAGAAGAATAAATGATGTATATGATGTTGATAGTTTTGTAATGCAAGATTCTAATAGTTCTGATAGACATATTTGTGTGATGCCAAAGGGAGTAAATAAGAAGAGTGGTTTGCAAAAATTGTGTAATAGACTAAATATAAGTAGAGAAGAAATAATTTTTTTTGGTGACGGATTAAATGATTTAGAAATAATTGAATGGGTTGGTTGTGGTGTAGCTATGGAAAATGATTTTGATATTGTAAAAGAAAAAGCTTTATTTATAACAAAATCTAATAATGATAATGGTGTAGCTTTTTTTCTAGAAAATTATAATAACTATATTTAATGAAATACTTAAAAAAGTGTATATTAAGTGATGGAATTTTATTTTATGCAATATCTTGATAAATATAAGTGTTAGTGCAACATTATATAAAGTATATTCTTTTTTTTTGTCATTTTTTTTGGAACATAATTTATTGCCTTTTTGGTTAAAATAAACATAAAATGTAATAGAAGGGAAGAGATAAATATGTTTTCAAAATTTAGCGAAGAGGCACAAAAAGCACTATTGATAGCAAAAGATGAGATGACTAGTTTGAAACATCCTTATGTTGGTAGTGAACATTTATTTTTAGCTATTCTTTCTAATAAAAAGCATTTTGTTACAAACAGATTGAAAAAATATAATATTAATTATGAGAGTTTTAAAAAAGAAATTATAAGAGTTGTAGGTATTGGAAATAAAACTAATAGTTGGTTTTTATATACACCCCTTTTAAAAAAGGTTATTGAGAATGCAATATTTGATACTAAAGAAAAGGGATTAAAAGAAGTTGGTATTGAACAGTTATTCTTATCAATTTTGGAAGAAGGAGATGGAGTTGCAATTAGATTACTTATTGGTATGGGGCTAGATTTAGATATTTTGTATAATGATTTTTCTAATAAGTTATCTGTTAAGAAGGGTAAAAAAGATAGAAAACTTATGGTTAGTGAGTTTTCTGTAAATTTTAATAAAAAAGCAATTGCAAATGAATTAGATCCTGTAGTATGTAGAGATATGGAGGTTAATAGATTAATAGAAATTCTTTCTAGAAGGTGCAAAAATAACCCTTTGTTAATTGGAGAAGCAGGAGTTGGTAAAACAGCGATAGTTGAAGAATTAGCTCGAAGAATTGTTAATGGAGATGTACCAAAATTTTTTCAAAATAAAAAAATACTTTCAGTTTCAATTGCTAGTTTAGTGGCAGGAACGAAGTATAGAGGAGAATTTGAAGAGAGGATTAATAAAATATTAAAAGAAGTAGAAAGTGATGGAAATATTATATTGTTTATTGATGAGATACATACAATAGTAGGAGCAGGGGGAGCGGAAGGTGCGATAGATGCTTCTAATATATTAAAACCAAGCCTAGCAAGAGGAAGTATTAGAATTATTGGAGCAACTACTATTTCTGAGTATCATCAAAGTATAGAAAAAGATAAAGCACTTGATAGACGATTCCAAAAGATAGAGATAAAAGAACCAAATAATGATAATACATTGAAAATACTTTCTAGTCTTAAACCTTTATATGAAGATTATCATAATGTTAGTATTAGTGATGAAGTTCTTTCTTATATTATAAAACTTACTGATAAGTATATTTGCAATCAAAAAAATCCAGATAAATCTATTGATATAATGGATGAAGTATGTGCAAAAGCAAGTCTTAATATTACTAAAGGAGAGAAGGAACTTAAGGAACTTAATCAAAAACTAAGAAGTTTAATAAAGAGTAAAAATGATGCTGTAATTAATCAAGATTTTAAAAGTGCTGCAAGACTTAAAAATGAACAATGTATGATAGAAGATGAGATAAATCGTAAAATACTTAAAGTAGGTAAGAAGAATATTAGTACAATTATAACTAAAAAAATGGTTTCAGAAGTTGTTGAATTAAAAACTAAAATACCTATTTATGAAATTAATAAAAATAGTAGTGCACTTATTAGTAAATTGAGAAAAAATTTGAAAAGTAAAATTATTGGGCAAGATGAGGTAATTGATGAGATATGTGATTTTACTAAATTGATGAAATCTGGATTTTCTAAAAATAGAGCTCATTCATTTTTGTTAATAGGGCAGACTGGTATTGGGAAGACTATGTTAGTTAAGGAATATGCTAAAGTATTATTTGGAAAGGATAATTTTATAAGGCTTGATATGAGTGAATATAAGGAAGAACATTCTATTAGTAAAATTATAGGTTCTCCTCCAGGATATGTTGGTTATGATGAAGATAAGTTTGTGTTAGAGAAAGTTAGAAATAATCCTCATTCCGTAATTCTTTTAGATGAAGTTGAGAAAGCTCATAAATCTGTTATTAAACTTTTTTTACAAGTGTTAGATAATGGTATTATGCATGATTCATCTGGACGCGAAGTTAACTTTAAAAATACTATTATTTTTATGACTTCTAATATAGGTTGTGGAAAAAAGAATATTGGATTTAATAAGCAACACTTTAATAGTGATATAAAAGATTTCTTTTCTGTGGAATTTTTGAATAGAGTGGATAAAATATTCAATTTTAGAGAGATAGATTATAATACTATTAAGAAAATTGTTTATAATAAGCTTAATATTATTAAAGATGAATATGCAAGTAAAGATATAAATATAAGTTTTTCCACAGAAGTTGTGGATAAAATAATTATGCGTAGTAACTATTCTGAGTATGGTGCTAGAAAAGTGGATAAAATAATCGAAGAAGTAATAAATAAGTATATTCTTGATATGATAGTTAGTGGAAGTAGCGAGATTAGTTTAAAGGAGTTAGAAGTATAGCTCTTTTTTATTGATATAAAGTGGAAATAATTGTATAATGTCTATATTAAATTATTGTTTATATATGGAGATTTGCTTATGCAAAATAAAGTTGAAGAAATAAATGGATTATTAGAGAATATGCCACATTTAAAGTGTGAATTAGTATATCGTAGGGATATTAAATTTATAAAAGCAGTTTTAAGAATGTCAGCGTGGAAAGATAAAAGATTTAAAGTATTATTGACACCAGCGATTTGGAATAGTACCGTTAAGGATATAGAATATATACTAAATATGCCCGAATGGAACGATGAAAGATTTCAGAAATTATTGACATCAACAATTTGGAGTAGTAATGCTAGGGATATAGAAGATATATTAAATATGCCTGAATGGAATGATGAAAGATTACAGAAATTATTGACACCTAACATTTGGAAAAGTAATCCTAAGAATATAAGAAAAATATTAAGATTGTCTGAATGGGATGATGAAAAATTTCAGAAATTGTTGACACCTAATATTTGGAATAGTACTGCTAATGATGTAAGAGATATATTAGATATGTCTGAATGGGATGATGAAAAATTTCAGGGTTTGTTGACACCAACAATTTGGAATAG
>CAJTKB010000003.1:52858-74009 GCA_910576925.1 uncultured Bacilli bacterium
GACACCAACAATTTGGAATAGTACTGCTGATGATGTAAGAGATATATTAGATATGTCTGAATGGAATAAAGAAATATTTCAGAAATTGTTGACAGCAACAATTTGGAATAGTACTGCTGATGATGTAAGAGATATATTAGATATGCCTGAATGGAATGATAAAAAGTTTGAAGGGTTATTAAAATCTACAATTTGGAAAAGAAATGCTAAGGATGTAGAAGATATACTAAGAATGTCTGAATGGAATAAAGAAATATTTCAGAAATTGTTGACGGCAACAATTTGGAATGGTACTGCTGATGATGTAAGAGATATATTAGATATGTCTGAATGGAATGATGAAAGATTTCAGAAATTATTGACACCTAACATTTGGAAAAGTAATGCTCAAGATATAAGAGATATATTAAGAATGCCTGAATGGAATGATGAAGAATTTCAATGTTTATTAACACCTAATATTTGGAAAAGTAATGTTCAGGATATAAGAGCAATATTAAATATCAAGAAATTGCATCAGGAAGAATATCATCATCTTCTTTGCCCAAGTATCTTTAATATAAGTTATAATAATATAATACCTTCTATAGATTTATTTGAAGAATATAATATAGGAAAGTATATGACAAACAGATGTTTAAGGAGAAATGTAAAGTTACAAAGAAAATTGCTTGAATATATGGTAGAAAATAATATTAGTCTTATTGTAGAAAAAAATGGTATTTATGTTTTAAATCCTATTTTAAATGCTAGTAATAGTGATCTTAAGATAAGATATGGAATTGATGTAAAGAACTTACCAAGTAAAGGAGTTAAAAAATAATGGAAGAATTGTTAGAAAAATATTCATTTTCTACTTTAAATAATTTAAATGAAAAAAATGTTGGAAGAATAATTGGATTCTTAATAACAAGAGGATGTAATTATATAGAAGATTTATTGGAAGATTACTTAGATATATTTACTATTGACTATGAGGATTTTGTTGATAAGTTTGAAAGAATAAATAAAAGATATAATAATGAATATTTGAATCTCGCATTAGAAAATATGAATTTATGGGAAGAATTATTTTATTAATTATTATTATTCCATCAAAATGATAATCAATATGACTAAAATTTTTATGACAGTAAAATTTCTTTTCTTTTTAATAGTTTTATGCTATAATATGCACTACAAAAGGGGAGAATAATATGGATTATGAAATAATGAGATTAGAAAATGAATTATATAAGAGGCTTGGATTTAATTTTGATGAAGATGATCTAGATTTACAAGAAGAGTATTTTAAAATAGTAAATAAAATAATAGATGGAACTCTTTTAGTAAGATATAATATCTATAAGGAAGAAAATACTTTATCTTCAAAAGCGAAAATAAATGATTTTGTTTTATCTCATTTTGAAAGAATAAGTAGTAATAATATAGATGATATTTTGGAGGAATTGGAAGAAAATATCTGCTTTTTTGTTAATATGTACTATGAAGGAGAAAAATATGGAGAAGTGGTGCGACAATTATTTACTATATATAAAGAAAATAATAGAAGTTTACCACCAGAGAAAACAAATGATATTTATAATGATTTATTAAATGAGCAACAAGATCTATATGTATCAGAAAATAGAAAAAGTGTACTACAGAATATAAAAGAAAATATACCTTTAACAGATAAAAAGAAAACTCTTTTAATAATAAATGAAAAAATGAAAATAGCAAGAACATTAATAGAATTTAAAAATTTTGATCAGCTCAAAGTAGATGAGGAAGAAATTATGAAATCTCTCCAAAAACTATGTTCTTATCTTAACAGTATAAAACCGTTTAACAAAAAAGAGAATGCGTTGACAGAGGAACAATTGAATTACTTTACATATTTATTTTTGAATAATACCTTAGATTCAGAAGTAATATCAAAAAAATATCCAAATATTCCAAAAGATGCAATTAAAAAAATTGTGTCTAAATATAATCAAATATTAATACCATATTTAAAAAATATAGAAATAGATAAAAATAAATTAGATTATAGGACAGTTGAATTCAATCATAATCATTTAAAGCTAGTAAATAGAGAAAGCTATAATAAGAATCTATCAGAACTTATTAGTAGAACAAATAAAGAAGAAAAAAGATTTTTATTGTCGCATATAGAAGCGTTAAAAGATGTTTTAAATTTATTACCGCTTGTGACAATATTACCTAATGATGATTTCCTTAATATAGATACTTTTAAAAGTATGTTAATGAACTATGATAAAATTAAAAGTATGATGATAAAACAGAATACGATAAGAGAAGATAGCAGTTTTGAAGAAATATTAGATAATTTCAGAGAATTTCTAAGACTAGCTATTGTATATAAGCAAGCCGATATTAATACAGTCTCTATTTTAGGAGAAAAAAGAGTAGAAATAATAACATTAAATAATAAGCTTACAAGTTGTAATTCTTATGATTATGTAAATACATATATCGAAATGTTAAAAGAAGATACATCCTTTTTACCACCTCTATCTTTTGAAATAGAAATAGAAGGTAACTATTATAAAGTAGAAAGTGGCAATAATTATGATCTGGATCGTCTTTTGTTAGGAAAAAATGTGGTAGGTAGTTGTATTGGTCCTAATTGTGATGGACAAAAAGCTTTTTATCAGTGTTTAACAAAGAAAAATGCTGATTTGTGTTTAATAAAAGAGGCAAATACAAATGATTTTTTTGCTAGAATAATTATGTTTCGTTTAGGAAATGCGATTATAATGGCTCCTATTTATGGAAAAGATGGAATAACTAGAGAATTATATAATGAGGAATTTTTAACAGTATTTTGTGAGCAAATGGTAAAAAAATCAATAACTGTAGGTGATAATATAGAATATATTGTTATAGCTGGTTGTTTATATATAGATAAAAGATATGAATCATTGAATACTGATGATAATATAGAAAAATATGTGCCACATTGTGATATTTCATCTTCTCTTAAAATAATTTTTAATATTAATAAAAATATAGATATTGATTATCATATAGAACCTAAGATAGCTTATAGAAAAGAACGAAGAAAAGTAGTAGTAAAAGAAGAGAATTACTTAACAGATATTATGAGATTAAGAGCACTTGATAAAATAATGACTTCTAGTAATGAAAATTTGCAAGAAGAAGTTTGTGAATATCAAAAAGTATATATAGGGCAAGATTTTTACATTGCTTTAAAAGAAAATGATACAATAGATTCAGTTATATTGCCTATAAATAGTGATAGACAGAAAAATGAAATAAATGTTTGCATAGAGGATATTATAAATAAACTAGATATAGATGAAAATGATTTGAAAAGGATCAGTTTTACAAAAAAATAAATAGACTAATAAATTTTTAAATAGTTTGTCTCTGAAATAAAAATATAAGTGAGAGTCTACTAAAAATAATAATCTTATATATGATTGTGAATAAAGGTTATAAGTATATTTAAGAAACCATAAAGATTTAATTAAAAATATTCTATTTTTGACTCAAAAGTATAACTCTTTTATTTTAATTAAAATATTGTTATAATAACATTATATTTTTGATATATATTTAATAAGTAGGTGATTTAGTGAGACTTTATAATACACTATCTAGGAAAATTGAAGAATTTGTACCAAATGAAGAGGGAAAGGTTAAGATGTATACTTGTGGTCCTACTGTGTATCATTATGCACATATAGGAAATATTCGCAATTATATAGGACACGATATTTTGGAAAAGACTCTTATATACATAGGATATGATGTTTTACGAGCTATGAATATCACTGATGTTGGTCATTTAACTAGTGATTCTGATTCTGGAGAAGATAAAATGGAAGTTGCTAGAAAAAGAGAAAATAAGTCTGCAATGGATATTGCTGCATTTTATACAAAGGCCTTTTTTGATGACTTTTCTTTAGTTAATTGTAAAATGCCTGAAATAATTTCTCCTGCTACTGATAATATTTCTATGTATATTAAAATAATCGAAAAGCTTATAGCTAATGAGTATGCTTATTTATCAGGTGGAAATGTTTATTTTGATACTAGTAGATTAGATGATTATTATGTATTAACTAATCATAAAGAGGATAGTATGGTGGTAGGTGTTCGTGAAGGAGTAGATGAAGATAAAAATAAGAAAAACCAGGCAGATTTTGTTTTATGGTTTACATCTAGTAAATTTGAAAATCATGAGTTATTATGGGATTCTCCTTGGGGAAAAGGATATCCTGGTTGGCATATAGAGTGTTCTGGTATTTCTATTAAATATTTAGGTGAATACTTAGACATTCATGGTGGTGGTATCGATAATATTTTTCCACATCATACTAATGAAATAGCACAAAGTGAAGCTTATCTTGGTCATAAATGGTGTAATTATTGGTTTCATAATGAGCATTTATTAGATGAAGTTGGTAAAATGAGTAAAAGTCGTGGTGAATTTCTTACAGTTAGTTTGCTAAAGGAAAAAGGTTATCTTCCATTAGCGTTTAGGTTTATGTGCCTTAATTCACATTATCGTAAGCAGCTATCATTTTCATATGAGGCTTTAGAACAGGCTCAAGGTGCATTAAAAAAATTAAGAAATAGAGTAGCAAGTATTAATAATGATGGTCTTATTGATAAAGTATTATTTGATTGTTATAATAAAAAGTTTAAAGAAGCACTTGAAGACGATTTAAATACTGCTAATGCTTTATCTGTTCTATATGAAGTTTTAAAAGATGAGAAAATTACTGGTAAAACTAAAATAGAACTTATAAAAAGTTTTGATAAAGTTTTTTCTCTAGACCTAATTAAAAATAAAGTAAGTGTTGATAATGAAGAAAAGATTTTGAAAATGATTGAGGAGAGAAATATTGCAAAGAAAAATAAGGATTTTATAAAGGCTGATTCTATACGTGATGAGTTATTTGCAATGAATATAAAACTTGTTGATAGAAGAGATGGTACAACGTATGAGTTTATTGAATAGAAATAGCTTGGTGTTATTTTTCTTTTTATTTTGAGGTGATTTATGAATGTATTAGAAATTAATGTACTTGTTCTAGCATATTTAGGTGATGTAGTTTATGAAAACTATGTTAGGCACTTTTTAGTAAATAGTGGAATAGGAAATGTTGATAGTTTGCAAAATGAGGCAGTTAAATATGTTTCAGCTAAGGCACAGGCTAGATTTTTGAAAGAGTTACTTGAAGCAGATTTTTTTACTGACGAAGAATTGAGTGTAATTAGGCGTGCTAGGAATTATAAAGGAACAAGGCATCCTAAGAACTGTGATATTATTACTTATAAATATGCTACATCTTTGGAAGCAGTTATTGGTTATCTTGACTTTATTGGAGAACAAAATAGAATAAAATGTATTATGAAAACTATTTTAGGAGGAAATATATGTTAGTTTATGGCAAAAATGTATTTTATGAAACATTGAAATTTAATCCAAATATTATTCGTAAAATTATAATTCAAGAAGGTCTTAAAGATGAAAAAATAATTTTGACTGCTAGAAAAAGTGGTATTTCTTTAAATTATAGAAGTAAGAATTATATGGACAAACTTGCAAATGGAGTCCATCAAGGTATAATAATGGATGTTGTGGATTATGAATATTTTTCTTTAAATGATGTAATTTTAAATAGTAGTTTCTTTGTTATTTTAGATCATATAGAAGATCCTCATAACTTTGGTGCTATTATTAGAACTTGCGAAGCAGCAGGTGTAGATGCAATAATTATACCTAAAGATAGAGAAGTATTAATAAATGCTACTGTTATGAAGACTAGTGCAGCTTCACTTGTTAGAATGAAAATCATTAGAGTTAGTAACTTGGTACAAACTATTGATATTTTGAAGAAAAATGAGTTTTGGATAGTTGGAACTGATATGTTAGGAGAGGATTATAAAAAAATCGACTATAACGGTAAGATAGCTTTGGTAATTGGGAACGAAGGCAAGGGAATGAGCAATTTAGTTAGAAAAAATTGTGATTTTATTGCTAGTATTCCAATGTATGGAAGTATTAATAGTTTAAATGCTTCAGTTTCAGCTGGTATTATGATATATGAAGTTATCCGCAATAGAAAGTAGGATATATGAATTATAAAAATGTAAATGATTATGAAGTTTTGTATTTAATTGAAGATGAAAATGATAGTTATAAAAATATCTTATATGATAAATATAGGCCTGTTGTTATAAATCTTTGTAATAAATATATTAATGAATACAATAATTTTTCAGTTGATAGAGAAGAGTTGTTTCAGGAAGCTTTTATAGGACTTGATTATGCTATTAGTCATTTTGATTTTAATAAGGATGTAAAGTTTATTACTTATTGTATACTTTGTATAGAAAGTAAGATTAAAGATTATTTCAATAAATTATATAGGAAAAAGAATTTAATACATATAAATTCTGTATCATTAGATGATACATTAGTTGATTATGCTGTAGAATCTTTTAGAGCTGATTTTATTAATGAAGAAGAAGTAATTAAATTTAAAAATTCACTTAATGATATTGAATCTTGGATATTTGAACTTAGATTTAATGGTTTTTCTTGTAAGGAAATAGCATCTCTTCTAGATATAGCTCTTTCTAGTATTTATTTTTATTTGAAAAAGATTAAGAGTAAGTATAATACTATATTTTGTTTGTAATTTTTATTATCTTATTATAAAATAAATTTATAGTAGGGTGATTTTATGAATAATAGTAATGATATCTATACCTTGAAAGAATGGTTAACTTTTCATAATATTAAAAGTAATGAAGGTATTTCTGAATTAAAGAATATATTTAGTAATATGGATAGAGAAATGAAAAAGTTGCATTCTAGTAATTATTATATTAAAAGTTTTAATGTAAATAATATTCTCATTAGTGGAGATTATATTAAGTATATAGATGTTGGTATACTTGATAATGATTATAGAAGGGATTATATTAATAAAAATATATATTATTTGGCATGTTTGCAGTTAGGGATTTATAGTGATTGTCTAGAATATATTAATCCAGAAAATAAAAATTATTTAAAAGAAGAATTTGATAGTTTTTCTATTTTTTTACCAGAAGATGTTATGTTATATTATAAAGGAATTTTTGTTAATGAGTTAAATATATATTTAGATGACTTTTTACGTGCAAAACTTAAAAGGGAGATAGGTAATAATTCTTATTTAGTTGATGATGGTAGTAGTAGAAGTCAAGGTATGCATTATAGTAAGAGTACTATGGTAGGTAGAATTATGAATGATGATAATAGTACAGCAGCATTTATCGCAATATTATTGTTTCCTGTTATTATTTTGTTACTTGCTATTATAATACCATTAATGATAATTTTAAGTGGATAAAGCAAATGTTACTAAACTGATTGACAAGAGTCTTTGTTTGTGCTATTTTACTATTAAACACGAGCAAGTGTTTTTATTTTATAAGAAATTGAAAAGGTGATTAGTTTGAGTAAGAAAAGTGAAGTTGAAAAAAAAGATAATTTATTACAAAGATTTAAAAGTTTTTGTAGTGGTGTCAAAGTAGAGAGTAAAAGAATACAGTGGACTAGTAAAAAGGATTTGGGTAAGTATTCTATGGCAACCCTTGTATTTGTTTTAGTATGTTCCTTATTCTTTTATGGGGTAGATGCATTATTTGCACTTTTACATTCATTAATATAGGGGGTAATTATGGAAAAACAGTGGTTTGTTGTAAATACTTATTCAGGACATGAAAATAAGGTTAAAGAAAAGCTTGAGATGAGAGCAGAATCTATGGGAATGCAAGATTATATTTATAGAGTTGTTGTTCCTATGCAAAAAGAAGTTGAAGTTAAAAATGGAGTATCTAAGGAAAAAGAAAAGAAGATGTTTCCAGGATATATTCTTGTTGAAATGGTAATGACAGATGAGGCTTGGTATATAGTTCGTAATACTCCTGGTGTTACAGGATTTATTGGTTCTAGTGGTAAGGGTGCTAAACCTACTCCTCTTCAACCATATGAAGTAGATAAAGTCCTTGGTAGTATGGGTATTAGTCGAATGGAGATTGATAAAGATTTGGCTGTTGATACTAAGGTTAGTATTATTGATGGTCCATTTAAAGGAATGTTTGGTCGTGTTATTTCAGTTGATGTTGCTAATAATAAGATTGAACTAAGTGTTGATTTATTTGGACAAGAAACGAGTGTTGAAGTTTTATTAAATCAAATAGAAAAAGCATAAAAGTACTTGTTTATCTAATTAAAATGTGTTATTCTTTAAGAGCTATATTCATTTAATATTAATATAGATTTTAAGTGGGAGGCAAATGAAATAGATTAATAAAAGCGGACTTTCATACTTATGCTTATAGTACCACTCGCGAAAACGAGAATTATATAGGAGGTGTTTTTCGTGGCAAAAGAAGTAGTTAAGAAAATTAAATTACAAGTGCCTGCAGGAAAAGCTACACCAGCTCCACCAGTTGGAACTGTACTTGGACCAGCAGGAATCAATTTACAAGAGTTTTGTACTAAATATAATGATGCTACTCGTGATAAGATGGGAGATATCTTACCAGTAGAGATTTCAGTATATGATGATAGAAGTTTTGATTTTATAATTAAAACTCCACCAACAGGATTCTTAATCAAGAAATTTGCTAGGATTAGTAAAGGTTCTGTTAAAGGATCAAAAGAAATTGTTGGAAAACTTACAAAAGATCAAATTAAGGAAATTGCAGAAATTAAGTTGCCTGATTTAAATTGCTATGATATTGAAGCTGCTATCAAAATTGTTGCTGGTACAGCTAAAAACATGGGAATTGAAGTTGAAGGACTAGAATAATCAAATAAAATCCGCTTTTTGATTATTTATTAAATTCCGTTTGCACTTGATTAAATAAGGAGGAAAAGATGAAAAAGAGAAGTAAAAAGTATAATGAAGCCTTATCTAAGATAGAAAAGGGTAGAGCATATACTAAAGAAGAAGCTATTAAGTTAGTTAAAGAAACTTCTATAGCTAAGTTTGATGCTAGTGTAGAAGTTGCTATGAGACTTAATCTTGACACTAAGAAAGCTGATCAACAGTTAAGAGGTGCTATTGTACTTCCAAAAGGAACTGGTAAAAATGTTAGAGTTTTGGTAGTTGCTAAGGGAGATGCTGCAGCTAAAGCAAAAGAGGCAGGAGCTGATTATGTTGGAGATGCAGATATTTTACAAAAGATAGAAAAAGAAAATTGGTTTGAATTTGATACAATGATTGCAACTCCTGATATGATGCCACTTCTTGGTAAATTAGGTAGAGTTTTAGGACCAAAAGGTTTGATGCCAAATCCAAAAACTGGTACAGTTACAATGGATACTGCTAAAGCTGTATCTGAAGCTAAGGCTGGACGTGTTGAATATAGAACAGATAGTTATGGTAATATCCATGCTCTAATTGGAAAAGTTTCATTTAGTGATTCTGATTTAATTGAGAATCTAGATAGTTTTGTTGGTCAAATTATTAAAATTAAACCTTCAACTGTTAAAGGTGATTATATTAAAAATATTGCAGTTACTTCAACAATGGGTCCTGGTGTTAAAATAAGTATAAATAGTTTTGACAAATAAAAAAAAATAATTTATAATATCATTAATTTGTTGGTGCCATAGACAGTAGGTAAGTTGTAAATCCTACCGAGGAACTATCTTAAAAAAGTCCTTGGTACTACTAGGGACTTTTTATGGTACTAGAAAAATAAGAGGAGGTGAACATTTTGGCAAGTGAAAGAATTTTAAAAGAAAAGCAGGCAGTAATTGATGAAATAAAGGAACATGTAAATCAGGCTGTTTCAATTGTATTATTTGATTATCGTGGTTTGACTGATGCTAAATCAAAAGAATTACGTCGTAAACTAAGAGATAATGGAGCTGATTATAAGATTTATAAAAATACTTTAATGTCTCGTGCGTTTAGTGATTTAAATATTGATATTAATGAATCTTTAAATGGTCCAAGTGCTTTTGCTTATGGTGATGATCAAGTTGCAGCAATTAAGGTGTTGACTGATTTTCAAAAGGAACATTCTGCACTTAATTTAAAAGTAGGTATAGTTGATGGGGAAGTAGCTGATAAGGCTAAACTAACAGAATATGCAACAATTCCATCAAGAGAAGGTTTACTTACAATGCTTGCTGGCGGTATGATAGGTATTGCAAGAGACTTATCTATCTGTTTAGATTTATATGCTAAACAAAAAGAAGAAAATTAATAATTTAAAATAAATTTAGAAAATAGGAGGAATTAGAAATGGCTAAATTAAATAAAGAAGATTTTATTAGTGCTTTAAAAGAAATGAATCTTTTAGAGATAAAAGAATTAGTAGATGCTATGAAGGAGGAATTTGGAGTAGATCCAACAGCTGTTGCTGCAGCTGCTCCAGTTGCAGGAGGTGCTGCAGCTGATGCTACACCTAGTCAAGTAACTGTGTCAATTGCAGATGCTGGTGCTGCTAAAGTAGGTGTTATCAAGGTTGTTAAAGAAATTACTGGTCTTGGACTTAAAGAAGCTAAAGATATAGTTGATAACAATGGTGTTGTTAAAGAAAATATTCCAGTAGATGAAGCTAATGAAATTAAAGCTAAGCTTGAAGAAGCTGGAGCTACTGTAGAAGTTAAATAATTTAATATTAACTTTGTTGAGAAACTTGAATTATCGAGTTTCTTTTTTTATACTTTTTATGTATACTAATAAATATATTTTATTTGATGAGGTGATATCTATGGAAATTTTATTTGATAATGCTAATTTTCAAAATATGAGAAATAGTGAAGAAAGAGGAATTTTATCTAAATTATATTTTGATAATGGTTGTAATGAAGAATTATATTATCTTATTATTTCTTCAAGATTATTGCAAAGATATACTTTTGAAGAACATCTCTTTTTTCTTAACTCTTTTATTGATTCTCAATTCAATAATAATTTTCATAATTTCTTAAAACAATGTACTATTGATATAGATAAATATAATTATAAACAACTTGAACAATTGATACATATTTTGAAAACTAACGAATTTGATTCACAACTTATGGGAATTGTTGGTTCAAGAAGTTGGGCTGATTATAGGAGTTTTGATGAATTATTAGAAGCTGTTTCTATTTATTTAGATACAAAATCTATTGGTAATAGTGTATTTGGTATTCTTAGAAAAAATGAAGTTACTAGAAATAGAACTTTTGATGAGCAAATGTTGTTTGTTTATTTATATCGTACTTTTATAAGTTATGGTGGATTATATTATATATTAGTTGATGGAGATATTTTGAAGAGAAGAACTTTTTCTGAACAGATACTTTTGCTAGCTACTTATTTAGAATCAAATGGTAAGGGTAAGATTCAACAAATAATATTGAATCATGATATGCTAAAAAAACAAGATTGTAGATATCAGCTTAATAAAATTAGGAGATATTTTCCCTTTGATTATTCTTATTATGATTTATTAGATAGTCCAAGAGATGTTCTTTCTGATATTGGTATTTCTAAAACATTAAAGTTGGATCAATATTATGTTAATAAAAAATTCGAAAAAAAATCTTGACATTAAACTTTGCTTGTTGTATTATATCTATACAGAAAGGAGATAACTATATAGTTTTAAATAGTTGTCTCCTTCTTTTTATTAGGAGAATTTATGGGACAGTATTTTTCTAATGAGAAATTACCCAGTAATGTACGAAGATGTGAAGAATTTATTTTAGGTAGAAACTTTACTTTTTATACTGATAATGGTGTATTTTCAAAAGATGGGCTAGATTTTGGCAGTAGACTTCTTCTTGAATGCATCCCTATTGAAGAAGTTGGAGCCAATATATTAGACGTTGGATGTGGTTATGGAGTTTTAGGAATTGTAATTAATAAAATTACTAAATGCTCTGTAGATATGATTGATGTTAATTTGCGAGCTATTCATTTGGCAGAGCGTAACATCAAGGAAAATAATTGTAGTAATATTAGGGTATTTGAGAGTAATTGTTATGCTAATATTAATAAAAAATATTCTTGTATTATTACTAATCCACCTATAAGGGCTGGAAAAAAAATAGTTTATGAGATTTTGATGAATGCTATAAACTATTTAGAAAAAGATGGTATTTTGCTTTTAGTAATTAGAAAAGAGCAAGGTGCTAAATCGCTAATATCCGACTTAGAAAAGGTTTATAATGTAGAGGTATTAGAACGAAAGAAAGGATTTTTTATAATTAAATGTACTTTTAATTGACTTATTGTAATTGCTATGCTAATAATATAAGTTGGTAACGTATTATTTTTTATAAATATGTTCTTTATTTTTTATTATTTTGTGTATTGGGGTGAAATATGTGTCATATAAGATAGTTGATTGTGGAGATTTTCGTAAAAGAAGAAATTATTCTAAAATAAGAAATACTTATGAGTTAAAGGGCTTACTTGAAATCCAAAAAAGTTCTTATAAAGATTTTATTGAAAATGGTATTAGAGAAGTTTTTGATGATTTGTTTCCAGTAGAAGATTTTTCTGGTATTTTCTCATTGGAAGTAGGTGATTATCATTTTGATAAGCCTAGGTATACTATTAAAGAAAGTAAGGATAGAGAAAGTACTTATTCTGCTCCTTTAAAGGTTGAAGTACGTTTATTTAATCGTGAATCTGGAGAGGTAAAAGAGCAGGAAATATTTATGGGTGATATGCCTATTATGACTAATTCTGGTACTTTTATTATTAATGGTGCAGAACGTGTTATAGTATCGCAGCTTGTTAGAAGTCCTAGTGTTTATTTTAATCATGAAATAGATAAGAATGGACGTGAATTAATAACATCTCAAGTTATACCTACTCGTGGTACTTGGTTAGAGTTTGAAGCAGATGCTAGAGATGTATTATATGTTAGAATTGATCGTACTAGAAAAGTTACTTTAACAACACTTCTTAGAGCTTTTGGGTTATCTAGTAATGAAGAAATTTATGGATTATTTGGAAAAGATGAATACTTGGAAAATACTTTGAGTAAGGATTCTACTAAAAATACAGATGAAGCTTTAATCGAAATTTATGAGAAATTAAGACCAGGAGAGCCAGCTACACTTGATTCTTCTAAGAATAATATTATTACAAGATTTTTTGATGAATTTCGTTATGATTTAGCACGTGTTGGTCGTTATAAATTTAATCGTAAATTAAATGTTTGTGATAGATTACTTGGACAAGTACTTGCTCAAGATATTGTAATTAATGGAGAAACTAAATTTAGTAAGGGCGATTCTATTACAAAAGTTAATATTGAAGAATTAAAAGAAATATTAAATACTGGATATGGTGTAGAAGAAGTAAAAGTTAATGAGGACTTAGATACATATAATAAAGTTCAGATTATAAAGATTGTTGATCCATCAGATCCTAAAAAGACATTATCAGTTATTGGAAATGATCAAAGTATAGAAGTTAAGCGTTTAACTATATCTGATGTTTATGCTGCTATATCATATTACTTAAATTTACTTCATGGTGTAGGAAATTATGATGAGATAGATCATTTAGGAAATAGACGTGTTCGTCAAGTTGGAGAATTATTACAAAATCAATTTAGAATTGGTGTATCTCGTATGGAGAGAGTTATTCGTGAAAGAATGACTACTCAGGAAATGGAAGAAATTACTCCAAAAACATTGATTAATATTAGACCAGTAACTGCAGCGATGAAAGAATTTTTTGGAAGCAGTCAATTGTCTCAATTTATGGATCAAACTAATCCTATTGCTGAGCTTACAAATAAACGTCGTTTATCTGCTCTAGGTCCAGGAGGACTATCTCGTGATAGAGCAGGAGTTGAGGTTCGTGATGTTAATACTTCTCATTATGGTAGAATTTGTCCAATAGAATCTCCAGAAGGACCAAATATAGGGCTTATTACTTCTCTTGCTAGTTATGCTAGAATAGATGAATATGGTTTCATTAAAACTCCATATCGTAAAGTTGTTGATTCTAAAATTACAGATGAAGTTATTTATTTAACAGCAGATGAAGAAGAAGATTATATTATTAGTCAATCAACTGTTGGGACTAGTGAAGATAATACAATAACTGATGAAGTTGTTAATGCTAGATTTCATGGAGAAAATATTTTATCAAAACCTAGTAAAGTTGATTTAATAGATGTTAGTCCACAACAAGTTGTTTCAGTTACAACAAGTTGTATTCCATTTTTGGAGCATGATGATGCTACTCGTGCCCTTATGGGTGCTAATATGCAAAGACAAGCTATGCCACTTTTAAAAACTGAAGCTCCTTTTATTGGAACAGGTGTTGAGCATATTGCAGCAAAGGATTCAGGAGTTTGTATTATAGCAAATGAAGACGGTATAGTTGATTATGTTGATGCTAGAAAAATTGTTGTTAAAACTACTAATGGAAAAGAAACTTATAATCTTGCAAATTATGAATTAGCAAACTCTAGTATTTGTAGTCACCAAAAACCTATTGTTAAGGTAGGAGATAAAGTTGTTGCTGGTGAAACAATAATAGCTGATGGTAATAGTACAGATAAAGGTGAGCTTGCTCTTGGTAAGAATATGACTGTTGCTTTTATGACCTTTAATGGATATAACTATGAAGATGCTGTTATATTAAATGAAAATTTAGTTAAAGATGATGCATATACTTCATTACATTTAGAAGATTATGAAATGCAATGTCGTGAAACTAAGTTAGGACCTGAAGAGATTACTCGTGATATTCCAAATGTTAGTGAGGAAGCTCGTAAAAACTTAGATGAAAATGGTATTGTTACTATTGGAACTGAAGTTAAAGAGGGAGATATATTAGTAGGTAAGGTTACTCCTAAAGGAATGGCTGAACTTACGAGCGAAGAAAAACTTTTACATGCTATCTTTGGAGAGAAAACACGTGAAGTTCGTGATACTTCCTTACGTGTTCCACATGGAGGAGACGGAATTGTTCAAGATATAAAAATTTATTCTCATAAAGATAATGATGAATTGCCAGCTGGAGTATCTAAAGTTATTCGTGTATATATCATTCAAAAACGTAAAATACAAGTTGGAGATAAGATGAGTGGTCGACATGGTAATAAAGGTGTTATTTCACTTATCTTACCACAAGAAGATATGCCATATTTACCTGATGGTAGACCTGTTGATGTTATGCTTAATCCACAAGGTGTTCCTTCTCGTATGAACTTAGGACAAGTTTTGGAATTACATATGGGAATGGCTGCCAAAAAGTTAGGTGTTCATGTTGCTACTCCAGTATTTGATGGTGCTCATATTGAAGATATTGAAGATATGATGAAGGAAGCTGGAATGGATGAAGATGGTAAGACAGTTTTATATGATGGTCGAACAGGTGAACCTTTCGATAATAGAATAGCTGTTGGTGTTATGTATATGATTAAGCTTCATCATATGGTTGATGATAAACTTCATGCTCGTTCTACTGGACCTTATTCTATGGTTACTCAGCAACCACTTGGAGGAAAAGCTCAATTTGGTGGTCAAAGGTTTGGAGAAATGGAAGTTTGGGCTCTTTATGCATATGGTGCTGCTCATACTCTTCAAGAGATGATGACTGTTAAGAGTGATGATGTTATAGGTCGTGTTAAAGTATATGAATCTATTGTGAAAGGACAAGAGATAAATGAGGCTGGTGTACCAGAATCGTTTAGAGTATTAATGAAGGAGTTCCAAGCTTTAGGACTTAATGTTTCAATTGAAGATGATGAAGGAAAATATTTAGATCTCAAGGATATTGAGGAAAATGAAGACAAAGAAGAATTAAGACTTTCAATTGATGAAGTAGAAGAAAATAAAAATGATGTTTTGACACCAAGTGATGAAGTAGTATATGACAGTGATTATGATGATGAAGAGGAAGATGATGATACTAGTTTAGATGACTTGGAGTTTGATGGAGATATAGATAATATTGAAATAGAGGAAGGAGAAGAGTTCTAATGATAGAAGTAAATAAGATTAAGGCTTTAAAAATAGGTATTGCTTCTCCTGAGAAAATTAGAGAGTGGAGTTATGGTGAAGTCAAGAAGCCTGAAACTATTAATTATCGTACTTTAAGACCTGAAAGAGATGGATTATTTTGTGAGAAGATATTCGGTCCTAGTAAAGATTTTGAATGTGCTTGTGGAAAGTATAAGAGAGTACGTTATAAAAATATAGTATGTGATAGATGTGGTGTTGAAGTTACACGTAGTAAAGTTAGACGTGAACGTATGGGCCATATTGAACTTGCTTCTCCTGTTTCACATATTTGGTTTTTTAAAGGGGTTCCTTCTCGTATGGGACTTGTTCTTGATATGAGTCCAAGAGATTTAGAAGAAGTATTATATTTTGTAAGTTATGTTGTTATTGATAAGGGAAATGCTCCACTTGAAAATAAACAGACTTTATCTGAAAAAGAGTATCGTAGTTATTATGAAAAATATGGTACTGGTTTTAAAGTTGGTATGGGTGCTGAAGCAATTAAAGAACTTTTAAAGAGTGTTGATTTAGCTAGTGAGATAGATAGTATTAATAAGGAGCTTGAGAATGCTCAAGGTCAGAAGAGAATCCGTCTTTTAAAAAGACTTGATGTATTAAATGCTTTCTATTTATCTGGTCAAAGACCTGAATGGATGATACTTGATTGTATTCCTGTTATTCCACCAGATTTAAGACCAATGATTCAACTTGATGGTGGACGCTTTGCTACAAGTGATTTAAATGACTTATATCGTCGTGTTATTAATCGTAATAACCGTTTAAAAAAGCTTATTGATTTAGGTGCTCCTGGTATTATTATTCAAAATGAAAAACGTATGTTACAAGAAGCAGTTGATGCATTATTTGATAATGGTAGACGTGGAAGAAGTGTTACAGGTGCTGGAAATAGAGCTTTGAAATCACTTTCTAGTATGTTAAAAGGTAAACAAGGACGTTTCCGTCAAAACTTACTTGGAAAGCGTGTTGATTATTCTGGTCGTTCTGTTATTGTAGTTGGACCAAGTTTAAAGATGTATCAATGTGGTATTCCTAAAGAAATGGCATTAGAATTATTTAAACCTCATGTAATTAATGGATTAGTAGATAGAGATATTGCTCACAATATTAAGGCTGCTAAGAGACTAATTGATAATCGTGATCCACTTGTTTGGGATGTGGTAGAAGATGTTATTAAAGAACATCCAGTATTATTAAATCGTGCGCCTACACTCCATAGATTAGGTATACAAGCTTTTGAACCAATCTTGGTAGGTGGAAAAGCAATTCGTTTACATCCACTTGTTTGTCCAGCTTTTAATGCCGATTTTGATGGTGATCAAATGGCAGTACATGTTCCTATTAGCGAAGAGGCACAAAGTGAAGCTAGACTTTTGATGTTAGGTTCAAATAATATCTTACATCCTAAGAGTGGTGATCCTATTGTTACTCCTTCTCAAGATATGGTTCTTGGTAATTATTATATAACGATGGAAAAGGTTGGAGAAAAAGGAGAAGGACGTTTATTTAAAGACACTAATGAAGCATTAATGGCTTATGAAAGACGTGAAATTACTCTTCATACTAGAATAGCTTTACCAGTAAGTTCATTTAAACATAAATTATTTTCAGAAGATGCTATGAATAAATTCTTAGTAACTACTGCTGGAAAGTTGAAGTTTAATGAGATCTTACCTGATTCATTTCCATATGTTAATGAACCTACGGATATTAATATTCAACAAATAATACCTAGTAAATATTTTATTGAACGTGGAAAAAATATTCCTGAAGAAATAAGTAAAATGCCTTTAGTAAAGCCTTTTGCTAAGGGAGCTCTTGAAAAAATTATAGCTCAGGTATTTAAACGTTATAAAACTACTGAGACATCTATGATGCTTGATAAACTTAAGGATTTAGGTTTTAAATATTCTACTTATGCTGGTATTACTGTTAGTATGAGTGATGTTGTTACTAGTAAACATAAAGATGAATATGTTTCAGAAGGTCAATCTATGGTTGATAAAATTAATAAACAATATAAGCGTGGTTTAATTACTGATGAAGAACGTCATTTAAAAGTACTTGATGTATGGTATGGAGTTAAAGACAAAGTTCAAGCAGAACTTGAACAGATTTCAACAGCTGAAGTTGATAATCCAATATTTATGATGATGCATTCTAAAGCTCGTGGTAATATTTCAAACTTTACACAAGTTGCTGGTATGCGTGGACTTATGCAGAAACCAAATGGTGATCCGATAGAAATTCCTGTTTTATCAAACTTTAAAGAAGGTTTATCAGTTGCTGAGTTCTTCTTATCTACTCATAGTGCTCGTAAAGGTAGTGCTGATACTGCACTTAAAACAGCAGATTCTGGATATCTTACTCGTCGTTTGGTTGATGTATCTCAAGATATGATAGTTAGATGTGAGGATTGTGGAACTGATCAAGGTGTTGTAGTTTATGACTTTACTAATGAGAAAAATGGTACAGTTATTGAAGGACTAAGAGATCGTATTATTGGTCGTTATGCAAATAAAAAAGTTATTAATCCTGAAACTAAGGATGTTATTGTTGATAAGCTTGAAATGATAACTGAAAGTATTGCTGATAAAATAATAGATGCTGGTATTACTGAAGTTGAAATACGTAGTATTCTAACTTGTGGTGTTCAAAATGGTGTTTGTCAAAAATGTTATGGTCGAAACCTTGCTACAGGTAACTTGGTTGAAGTTGGAGAAGCAGTTGGTGTAATGGCTGCTCAGTCCATTGGAGAACCAGGTACACAGCTTACAATGCGTACATTCCATACTGGAGGAGTTGCTGGTGGAGAAGATATTACTCAAGGTCTTCCACGTGTACAAGAGTTATTTGAAGCTAGAAACCCTAAAGGAAAAGCTACAATTGCTGAAATAGATGGTAAAGTTTCTAAGATAAAAGAAGATCACGGAAAATATAAAATTAGTATTACTAATAAGTTAGAAACTAAGGAGCATATAACTAATTATGGTGCTAAGCTTAGTGTTAGTGAAGGTCAACAAGTTAAATGTGGAGAAAAACTTACTGAAGGTGCTATTTCTCCTAAAGAATTACTTGCAGTTACAGATCCAATTACTACTCAAGAATATATTTTAAAAGAAGTTCAAAATACATATCGTTCTCAAGGTGTTGATATATCTGATAAACATATTGAAATAATTGCTCGTAGAATGATTTCTAGAATCAAAATAATCGAAAGTGGAGATACTAAGTTTTTACCAGGAAGTCTTGTTAATTTCCACGAGTTTACAGATGGAAATAAAGATGCTGTTATTAAAGGTAAAAAACCTGCTCTTGGTAAACCTATTCTTCTTGGTATTACTAAAGCTTCACTTGAAACAGATTCATTCTTATCTGCTGCATCTTTCCAAGAAACTACAAGAATACTTACAGATGCTGCTATTAAAGGTAAGTCAGATCATCTAGAAGGATTAAAAGAAAATGTAATTATAGGTAAATTAATTCCTGCTGGAACTGGAACTAAAGATTATAGAGATATTGATTATTCTCTTGCTAAAGAATTAGTGGATGATGAACCAATTAATAGACTAGAAAGTCAATTCATGGAATAGTTTATCTATTCCTTTTTCTTTACAAAAAATTATATATAGTTTAGAATTAGTATAGGTGTTTTATTTGTCTTTTATATATAGAAAGAGGTGTGATTTGTGAAATTTAATAATAAGGGATTTAGTTTATCTACAATGATTACTTTAATGCTTGTACTTTTACTTGTAATTATTGTTATTTCTGTTTTAGCCTACAATAATGGGGTTTCTAAGGATTCACCTCATCCTACTTATGGTGATAGGGCTAATATAGATTGATAATTAAAAATAAAAAACAGTATATTAGTTTCTCTGAAAAAAATTTAATATACTGTTTTTATGAAATTACTATCTCGTATATTTTATATGAGATTTTTTTTGTTTAAGTAATCTAGTAGTTCTAAAGATTTGTGATGAAGTTCTAGATCTTTTTCTTTTAATATTTCCTTTTGTTTATTAAAATAGAATATTAGGGCTTTATCTAAATCTTTATATGTTAGCATTTTTAATTTTTCTGTAAATTCAGTCATGTTTTTTCTAGCAATTTTATCTGCTAAAAATATGATCTTATCAAATTTGCTCATATTTATGTTACCTATTGTATGATAAAGTATAGCATTACATATTTCATCATCAAAGTTGTACCACTTTTTTACTACAATAGAGCCAATATCGGCGTGAATTATATCTTTATATTTTTTCAAATATAAGTCATTTGTTAAGTTATATTCTCTTATCCATTTATCATTTTCCTCATCATTAAAGTCTTTTGCAATATCATGTATTAATCCAGTTATATATGCTTTTTCTTTATTTAAATTATAATGTATTGCTAATTTTTTAGCTTCTTCTGCGACCATTAAACTATGGTTGTATCTAAATAAGGATACATTAGTTTTTAAATCATTCTTTAATTTTTGTATGTTATACATTTTATCACCGTATTTTAATTATTATTATTATTATTTATTCTTTCTGAAATTTTTCTTGATATAATTTTTTAGTTAAGGTTGGTTGTTAATATTTTTAATATATTTAGTGTTTTTTTAATTGAATTCTATTTTGCGTATCTCCATTGTTTAAAATAGGTACACTTACCTTCAGTATTTAAAGAAATTTGAAATATTCCGTCTATTTCTTGTTTGATTTGGTCTTTTATCATCGTTCTTGTCATTTGCCAATTTATAATACATGTATTTTCATTATATAAAATTATTTTGTATTCATAAACTATATCTTTTTGATTATCTTTTACTATATTCCAAAGATTTTTTACTTCATCAAAATTTTTGCAGGGATTATCTATTGGATTTTCGTAATATTCAATGTTTTGGTCTAGTGTGTTTAGTGTCTTTTTATAGTCTAGATTTTTCCAAGATTCCATAAATTCTTTGATCCATTTTTCGTATTTTTCTTTCATTTTATATATTTCCTTTCAGTACTATAATTATACTATAGTTAATAAGTATTTACTACACAAAGATTTTTATTAGGTGAAATGAAAAAGTAAGTGCAACACCAGAATTAATTTAATGAAAACATT